>NZ_JBFRMK010000152.1:0-14319 GCF_041470405.1 Shewanella sp. 10N.286.45.A1 | reverse complement strand
CAAAAACACTCTGAGTAGAACAACCACTTATACTGATTGGTATTAAAAGCTTTTAACAAGCGTTTGGTTACTTACCCCAAGGGTTAGATGGATCCTGTGAAGGTGCAGCCTTTTTAGCAGCAGAACGTTTGTTTTGTGCATAGGAATCTTGCGCTTTTGGCTTATCCTTGCCATAACGTGGTCGCTGACCACTTTTCTTCATCGCTTTATAATTCTCTTGTGCTTTTTCACGCATCTCTGCAACTAATTCAACGGTTAATTTCTGCGGCTGACGAGGCACTATCCCATTAGCGTAACCACGTTCTCTTGGCTTCATCTCCATTTGCTGCTCACTACCTTTAGGCATGCGCTTAAAGCGATAAAGATAAAAGCCTTCAACCCGTTCTCTGGCCCACTCCGTTTTCTTTAGAAACTTAATACATGCATCCATGTTTGGATTCAAGTTAAAGCATTCTAAACGAAGTGCAGCATAGAGCACTTTAAAGTCATAAAACTTAATAAGCTCTGCTAGCATGGTTTCCAATTTAAGACCGTGCAAAGGGTTGTTCTTTTGATGTTCAAGCATGGGGCGTTCAATCATGGGGCGTCCAAAAAATCACTGATAATGTACCGAGCGTTAGCTAACTAACAAGACCATTTTAGCAACGGCCTAAATATTCTGTTAATAATAACAAGAAAATGACCTTATCACCCGCTTCAAATTCGATTGCCTAGCAATATAGTAGACAAAAGCACTCAAAACAGTCTTATTTGATGGATTTCCACTATGGTTGCTCGACATATAACCGCCTATGTCTGTATAATCCGCGGCTGTTTTACCTTGGCAAACCCATGCTTTTTTAGGCTAGCGGTTAACTGCTTAGCTTTAATTACTTTAACCTTCAGGATATTCCATTGATCTCTACCGCAAACATCACCATGCAGTTTGGCCCAGAGCCACTGTTTGAAAATATTTCCGCTAAATTTGGCAACGGTAACCGTTATGGTTTAATCGGGGCAAATGGCTGTGGTAAATCAACTTTCATGAAGATCTTAAGTGGTGAGCTTGCGCCTACTTCCGGAAATGTTTCAATTACTCCAGGTCAAAAGGTCGGTACGCTAAGCCAAGATCAATTTGCATTCGAACAGTACAGTGTTATTGATGCCGTTATTCAAGGTGACCCGAAACTTTGGGAAGTAAAGCAGGAGCGTGAACGCATTTACTCTTTGCCAGAGATGAGTGAAGAGGATGGCATGAAAGTTGGCGAACTTGAAAGTGAGTTTGCTGAAATGGATGGCTATAGTGCAGAAAGCCGTGCCGGTGAGATCCTTATCGAAGCAGGTATTGAAGAAGAATACCACTTCGGATTGATGAGCCAGGTTGCACCAGGTAAAAAACTGCGTGTATTGCTTGCACAAGCACTATTCTCCAACCCTGATATTTTGTTACTCGACGAGCCTACCAACAACTTGGATATCCATACCATTAGTTGGTTAGCAGAAGAGCTAAACAAGCGTAAGTGCACCATGATCATCATCTCTCACGACAGACACTTCTTAAACACCGTCTGTACGCATATGGCTGATATCGATTACGGTGAGCTACGGATTTACCCTGGTAACTACGAATACTTCCTTGAAGCAGCAGGACTGATTCAAGAGCAGCTGCTTGCAGGTAACGCCAAGAAAAGTGCTGAAATGGCGGAGCTACAAGATTTCGTAAACCGTTTCGGCGCTAATGCTTCAAAAGCAAAGCAAGCCAGTTCACGGGCAAAGAAGCTTGAAAAAATATCTCTCGATGAGGTTAAGTCTTCAAGCCGTATGACACCTTCTCTACGTTTTGATGAAAGTAAGAAGATGCATCGTCAGGCATTGGTCATCGAAGAGTTGGGCCACGGTTTTGATGGTGGCATGTTGTTTGAAGGTGGTGAGTTAATTCTTGAAGCCGGTGCGAAGCTAGCCGTTATTGGCGAAAACGGTGTTGGTAAAACTACCCTACTTCGCTGCTTAGTCAATGAACTAGTAAATAAACAAGGCATAATAAAATGGTCTGAAAATGCAGCCATCGGTTATTGCCCACAAGACAGCAACAAAGATTTTGATAATGACTTAACGTTATTCGATTGGATGTCTCAATGGCGTACACCGCGTCACAATGACTTAATGGTACGCGGTATGTTAGGTCGTTTGTTGTTTACCGAAGACGATGCCAACAAAAAAGCACGCAACTGCTCTGGTGGTGAGAAAAACCGTCTATTGTTTGGTAAGTTAATGATGATGGACATCAACGTACTGGTTATGGATGAGCCAACCAACCACATGGACATGGAAGCCATTGAAGCGTTAAACAATGCGCTTAAATTGTTTGAAGGTACTTTGATATTTGTTAGCCACGACAGAGAGTTTGTTTCGTCACTAGCAACTCACATCATTGATGTCAGGGATCAGAAGCTAATTAACTTCCACGGTACCTTTAATGAGTACATGTCAAGCCAAGCGGAAGCCCTAGCAAAGAAAGCATAGTCATTGAACCGTGCAGTCTAATAGCTAAAACTAAAAAGCCATTTGAACGTTCAAATGGCTTTTTTGATACCAATAGTCGTTCCAGCTAACCAAAGCAAGCAATCATGCTAGCCGCTGTTTCAGGGATCTGCATATTGATAAGGCTAGCCATCACAAACAGCACCAAAATAGTAATGGCTAAAGCAGCTAACGCTATCGCGATGAAGCGCAGTAATGTTTTCACTCTTTACCCTTAGCTGTAAAGCTGAGCAACTGCTGACGTATACAAGGATCGAGTTTCTCTATGGCATAACGTAAAGTGCCACGCTGCATACTCCTAATATTGGTTTTAAGATACCTAATAACATCTTCTTGATGCTCTACCGCAGCGACTTTAAGCAACCAACCAATACTCTTTTGAACAAAGGGGTCTTCATCCTTAAGCAAGCGATCGCAGTTTTCAAATATAAGCGTCTTTGGTAGCATAAAAGTGTCTCTACCCATCTTGCGCTTAATAAACTTAACCCACACTACATTAGCAGCACGACGGCACCAGGGGTTAGTCGATCTCGACCAGGCTTGAGTGGACTCAATCAAATGCGGTCTTGAGAGCATAAATTGATAGATAGTTTTAATGCACAGATCATCAACATGAGACCAGTTAGACACGTAATGCTCCAGCCAGTACTCAAAACGCTGTAACAAATCATCTTTATAATGACGTTTTACAAACTTATTAATCAGCCAAAATGCGAGTAAAACCTCTTCGGTATATTTAGCATGCTCAAGGATGTGCTCTGTTAACGCTAAATATCCATTAGCATCTAACTGAATCTGTTTAGCTTGAAACTCTTGCACAACCTGTTTAATCATTGGCGCTTTAACACCAATAAAATTGACTTCATGGTTGAAAAATCTCGCCATCGTCCTCGCATTTTCGACGGAGCTAACAGCGTTAAGCCTAACCAGTAAATCACAGTGATAAGCATGATATTGATTACAGTGGGTAATGGGACAGCACTCCTTGAACAATGCTAACAATCAGTTTGCGATTATCGAAAGCTAAAAACAAAAAGCCCATCACAAGATGGGCTCAATATTAAACACGTAGACGATGTGAACTATTCGCTTACATTTTGTCTTTTCGTGCCTGATGCAGCTTCTTGTAGCTTTCAATCAACCTTAAATGCGGTTCAATCCCTTCGAGGTTCATACTGGTTTCAGTCAACCCATAAAACTTAACGTCGCCGTTAATTGACCCAACAACATTTTCCATCACCTCTTTACCAAACATACGATTAAAGTTGTGAATAAAGTGCTCAAGTTCTAGCTCTTCGTCCATAGCGACTTCAAGTACAGCGCTCACTGCTTGATAGAATAAGCCACGTTCAACCGTATTATCGTTGTATTGTAAGAATTCAGCCACCAACTCCATGGCATCTTCTAGCTCACCCAGAGCTAAGTAGATAAGGATTTTAAGTTCAACAATCGTTAACTGGCCCCAAGGTGTATTTTCATCAAATACAATACCGATTAACGTCGGTATATCTGTTTGATTATCGAGTTGGCTCTCTTCAAGTCGCTCAACCAAATCAGCTAAAGCCTCTTCATCTAAACGATGCAGATTAAGAATATCTTCACGGTAATGCAGTGATTTGTTGGTGTTATCCCAGATAAGATCTTCAACGGGGTACACCTCTGAGTAATCAGGTACCAAAATGCGGCAAACTGATGCGCCGAGCTGATCAAACTCAGCAATGTAAGCCTCTTTACCAATCTCAGCCAAGATCCCAAACAGACTCTCAGTTTCCTGTTCGTTAGTACCAGAGAAATCCCATTCACAAAAATCATAGTCAGATTTATTGCTAAAGAAGCGCCATGAGATAACACCCGTGGAGTCAATAAAGTGATCAACAAAGTTTTCTGGTTCAGTCACAGCCATACTATCAAACGTCGGCTTTGGAACATCATTCAGGCCTTCAAAGCTTCGACCTTGCAAAAGCTCCGTTAGGCTTCGTTCGAGCGCTACTTCAAAACTTGGGTGAGCACCAAATGACGCAAAGACGCCGCCAGTACGTGGATTCATTAAGGTCACGCACATCACAGGGAATTGGCCACCAAGCGACGCATCTTTAACAACGACAGGGAAGCCTTGCGCTTCAAGACCTTCAATACCCGCTAAGATACTAGGAAACTTCTCTAGTACAGCCCTAGGCACTTCAGGTAATACAATCTCTTGCTCGATAATCTGTCTTTTAACCGCACGTTCAAAAATCTCTGACAAGCACTGAACTTTAGCTTCTGCCAGGTTGTTACCTGCGCTCATGCCATTACTTAAGAAAAGGTTTTCAATAAGATTAGATGGAATGTAAACCGTCTCGCCATCAGAATGGCGTACATAAGGAATAGAGCAGATCCCACGCTCTATCATCCCAGAGTTAGTATCTATCAGGTTTGAACCTGCTAGCTCGCCATCTGGGTTATAAATCTCCAAACAGTGTTGATCTAAAATACCTGCGGGTAATGAATCATCTTCTTCTAGCTCAAACCACTTTTCATTGGGATAATGCACAAAATCACTGTTGGCAATCTCAACACCGAAGAATTGATCGTTATAGAAGAAGTTACAGTTCAAACGTTCAATGAACTCGCCAAGCGCTGAACATAATGCGCTTTCTTTTGTCGCTCCTTTACCGTTGGTAAAGCACATTGGCGACGCAGCATCACGAATGTGCAATGACCAAACGTTAGGTATAATATTGCGCCATGATGAGATTTCAATCTTCATGCCTAGCTCAGCGAGCATAGCCGTCATATTGCTAATGGTTTGTTCAAGAGGCAAATCTTTACCCAAAATATAGGTGCTAGCATCAGCATCCGCCTGCCCCATCAACATTGCATTGGCATCTGTGTCGAGGTTTTCTACGGTTTCAATTTTGAACTCAGGTTCAGTCTGAACCACTTTTTTTACCGTGCAACGGTCGATAGACCGTAAAATACCGGTTTTATCTTTCTCAGAGATATCATCAGGCAACTCTACCTGTATTTGAAATATCTGATTGTAGCGATCTTCTGGATCAACAATATTATTTTGAGATAGGCGGATATTATCGGTTGGAATATCTCGTGCTTTACAGTACACCTTGACGAAATAAGCCGCACATAGTGCTGACGACGCTAAGAAGTAATCGAATGGACTAGGAGCTGAGCCATCACCTTTATAACGAATAGGCTGGTCGGCGGTGACGGTAAAATCATCAAACTTGGCTTCAAGTCTAAGGTTGTCGAGAAAGTTTACTTTGATTTCCATTAAATAGTGTCCAGAGTCATGCGCTGTAAATAGGCTAGCGTGTCTTAATGTAGGGAATTATCGGTGTTTTTAAGGCAATAGTCTTGGGTTAATTAGCAAAAAGCGTCAATTAGCTTGATATCAGTTAAAAGCTGGCGATTCCTAAGTCGTATCCTAATTCATATCCACTTAAAGAATGGCCAACTTGATCTAAAATTGAGTGCCCTAAACTATAAAATCATAAAACCGAATTTAGCCAGTTGATTCAGTAACCGTTTGCTGTTGTTGCCACAGTTGTAGTTCATAGAAACATGTAACAGTCGCTACGAATACATCTACGTCATCAATCTTAGTGGTATCTAGCTCCTTCAAGAAATGTCTTACCTTCTCTGTACTATCAAATTGGTCTAGCAGACTTGCTAAATTCAAACCAACTTCAACCAATTTTTCATTTGCACGAAGTGCCAATATGCCTTTAGTGGTTTCAATATTACACTGCTGTTTTCGTTCTCGCCCTATGTCAAAGCCCTTCAGCTGACTTATCTGTAAGCGACGCTGCATCTGCACTACAAAATATTTTGAAGGTTTTGCAATTTTATAGTGCACTGCTTTAATTGTGTTCTTTTTAATAGACTTTATCGACAATCTGGCGATGTACTCCTGACTGGGTTCAGGGATCAACATAAAGCCTAACCACAACTGTAATGCCGTTATAAGATGTACTAACGCGTTATTAAAACTGGTAATGGGATCAAAAATAGCCAAGTTATTAAGTCCCAATGCAGAGAGGAAGAAAACAGTGCCAAATAAAATGATCGGAGTTTGCGGGCCTGCTCTGGTTAGCAGCACACCACTGACAAAGCCCGCACCAAATAAAATCATGAATAACCACTGCCAAATCGGGATAGCTAAAAACAGGTGATTAGCAAACATAAAACCTAAACTTGAGCCAAGAACCGCAGCAATGAGGAATTTTTTGAGTTGTTTGGTAAACCCTATTTGCGTAGAGAAAATGGATATAAAAATACAACCAAGTAACAAAGCTGCTGGCGCACTTTGGAACCCAGATAAGTACCAATATAGTAAAGATAAAAATATCACCCAAAACACACGAGAAGCTGCAATAGCGACTATTTGCCAATTGGTAGGTGTTAAACTTTTCAGCCGACGCTTACTGGTTTTAGGGATCTTTCTTGATGACATGAGTAGTTTATAAGCAAAACGATAATCCTTAAGCAAGGCAGCAACTTTATCATCTAGCAATGATTGCGACTGGGGCGATAATGACACGGTATTGGTTGTGTCAGATAACTCAGCAGCGAGTAACAGCTTAGATAATGCGAGTTCCAAATTATTAGCATGAAAGCCTATTTTGATTGACTCGATAGACGCAGGCCCTAGGGTCTCTAAAGCTTTTAAAATATCTAATTGATATCTTTCTTGTTTTATCGAGTCCTTGGTTATTTGAGTCAACTTCTCTAACTGTGCATATAACTTTTTAACTTCATAATTAGGCTTTGTTCCCATGGTGGCGATAAAGGAGAATAAAATCCCTAAGCCAACTTCTGATACTCGGTTCGAAATCGTCTGCAACATATCTTGGGAGCTCGTCACTAACAGGCCATTGATAGCGATTAAAACAAACGTTGAGCAAGTCACGTTAAATATGTAGCGTTCATTATTTTTTCTTAGCAACGAAGGTAAGATAAGAGCCGCTGTGATAAACGCAACACCAAAAGAAAACAACCAAGGATCATTAATAAGATAGTTATAGGCGAAAATACCTAATGGTACGGCGAGTATCGTACCTTTTAAACGAGAAATACCTCTATCAATCACACCGCCATAACTTCCGATTAAGGTCACGAGCAGCGCTGTTGTCGTTGCCCAAGCAGGGCTTGGTAGGTCCAAATACATTGCCGTTAGAGTACAGCCAGACAAAGCCAGACCCATTCGGATACCCGCCATAATCTCGGCATTAGTAAAATCAGGAATTAGCCAGCGCCAGCTAGAGGCATTACTCTGTGGTTGCGCCATTATTCAATAACAACTGAGGCTGTTGAACCTGAAAAAAGATGCAGTTGCTGAACCCGCTGTTGATCATCAAAAACAATCGTTACAGGAACGCGTTGCGCTAATCTGATCCAGGGGAAAGTTTGTTGTACATCCGGTAACTGCTGACTTCCTTTGGTGACATTATTATTATTTATTCCCCGCGCAATGCTGACTACTGTACCTTTAAGAATAATGTCATCTCGCCCCATCAAACGTATTCGGGCTTTTTGACCTGATTGTAACTCTCTAATGCGGGTTTCCTCAAAATAGGCTTTCACCGTAAAGCTATTGAGATCAATAAGTGCAATCACCTGCTGACCCGGGGTAACCACTTGACCACTGGTAAAGTCCAGATCTGATATATACCCCGAATGAGGCGCATAGATTTTAGTGCGCTCCATATTAAGCTTTGCCTGAGCAAGATCTGCTGTTAACACTTTTATCTGAGCTTGCTGCTCTTTTACAGAGGTATTTGCTTTCTCTCGTTCATCTTCAGACACCAAATTACCGGGGATCCCCAATAATCGCAGTTCTTCATCTTGCAATAGCTTTAACTGGTACTCCCCCTGCTCCAGCGCCGCAGTCGCTTTAGTTAAAGCAATAACTTGATCATCTCCCTCGAGTTCAAACAGTAACTGATCTTTGGTAACTTTCTCGTCAGTACTCACATGAATCTGCTTTACCTTGCCAGCAATTTGACTAGCGATATGAGAAATGTCTGCATGAACGCGTGCATCGCGCGTCCAAGGGGAAACCATATAGAAAACCCATAGGTAATAGCTAAAGCCAATGGATGCTAAAACCAAAATAATGGTCATTACTAACGCTCTATCTATTTTCATAGGGGCCACCCCAATAAGGCTATCCGACCAAAGTGAACCAAGGTAATTGTTAAAATCCAAGTTGATACGGCAACATAACCACTTAACTCAACAGGTATGGCTACTATATGAAAAAACTTTGATTTTCTGGCTGATAACCAAAAAACTGATCCCCAAAAGAACGTCACAAAAAAAGGGGTAACGTACAGGCTACCAAACAACGACGTTTCGAACATAAAGACATTCCTTATCTGTAACAGCTGAGTGGTAATAGATATTGGAAGTTAGTGAGTAGAACAGTTAGACCTCTCTTGCTAAACAACTTCCTATTAAAGGTATAGACTTAAAGCGTTACAAATGCTCATTTTTTTAATAAAACACCACTAGGCTAAACAGTGGTTATCTTAACAATCGACACTGATAGCATTGTAGAGAATACAAATTGATGGGTATCTAGAGAGGAAGCTGACATTACCAACACAACTTAAACCGCAGTTGCTTAGGTTAGATACTGGCAACATGTCTCTAAGAACCTATTGGTTAATCGATTTTATAGCAATGTAATCAGAAGATGAGAAGCGCTGAGTATTCAGAAAATGATCCACTAAATGATAGCTCTATAGCAAGAGCCACTCTTAACCTTTAACGAACGATTTAGCATTTGCTATCTATTACTTGGCTATAGAGGCATACTGAAACTGCAGTAACTAGATAGGCTTTTATCCTAAGAGCCCTAAGTTACCAACACCCAAATGTGTAATTATGTTTAGTAAGGGCGAATAAGTAAAAGGTAGATAGCATTATGAGTAAAGGACAAGACAGTAAAAAGAACGTTAAGAAACAACCACTTTTAACTGCAAAAGAAAAGAAAGCAGCTAAGGCCGCAAAAAAGTCTGCAACTAAATCATCAGTGATCTAACCACTAACTGGCCATCGTTAGATACCGATGGCCTTTACAAATAACATGTGAATCCCAAAAATTGACTAAGCTTCTCTTTCTGCCCGGCATTCATAGGATCCCATTTCAAACTCCCGGCAAATCCAGGGTCGATTCTCATAAATAGAGCACATCAAAGTTTCTCTATCGAGCGCTGCGCACCAACCATCCTCTAAACGAAGCATTGTTTCAGCGCCCCATTCATCGGTGGCTATATAAGTTTCTGGGACGCCTGTATCAGTGATTATCATCACCTCTAACCGACAGCAGCATGCTTGGCAGTTAGAACAGGTGACTTCAGCTTCTGCTACGTTTTTAATGTTAATGGTCATGCGGATCACAATATTGAATAATCGTACATTTTACCTCAAATCTGTGCAATTAAACACGAAGTAATAGCGATAACCATAAACCGAAAGGGCTAAAAGGCACCAAAACTAAACACAGTACTTTAAGCTAAAGTACTGTGTTTTTAATATCGTTTTTTATTCAATATGGTTTCAAAATAAGCCCTAACAGATCGCTATAGCTGCTTGCTTTACAACTCAAACAAAACGTCAGTACGGATTATGTACTTAACACCTTTAGTGATTGGCACTGAACTATGGATACAGTGCAGTGGATGCATTCCATGGGGAAAACACAATACGCTACCAGCTGGTGTTCTTATGTCGACGTTGTTAACTTTGTCACCCGCTTTTGCGGGTTTTGAAGCATCTTCAGCATTAACCAAGAAACGAGTCTCTCCACCCTCAAAATCTTCACTCAATAAAATCAAGAACGTCATTTGGCTAAAGCGATCAGGATAAGCATTAGCAATGAGCTGATTATCTATAATACGACTCCCCGGCCACGCGCCGTCGGAATGTGGCTTAAAGTAATCATCTTGTCCATATCGATAGAACCGAAAGCGGGCGTTTATCCCTAATGCTTTACTGCCATTAAAAATATCTTGTCTATCATCCATTAAGTGCGCAATACGTTGCCAGATCAACCCATCCGTCTGTTCATCTACAATCCATGTAAGGCTATCGTTATGGCGAACACTTCTCGGTAACGAAACTGCTGCATCCGGTAAAAACTGGAGTTGTTCGCTGATCGCAATCAAGCGTTCACACTCCGCTTTAGACAACACATTGAGCAATTGAAATGCGCCAGGCACCGCTTGTAACGCCTTTCGCTCTACCTGCGTTGAAGAATATTCAACGCTTAAATTAGCTGGATTTCTATTAGTGTTTCCCCATGCGGGTAAAGCGGGATGCTCTGCACCCGGCTCTAAAGCTGCAATAAAGAAGGAGTCAGGTCTATTTTCTTGATTCATAATATTTCTACTTTACTTTTATTTTGTACAACAACTAACAAGGGCTTCTATTTGCCATGAATTATATTAGTCGCCAATATACGCACAGGCATGGCGCACTTAGCGCTTACTTGCTTAGCACTCTGACTTGGGCAAACTGGCGATGACCCGCTACGCCGCCATGAAAGCCAAATCCACTTTGTTTGGCACCCACCCACGGGCCCGCGCCACCGCCGCCTTGGTTAACGCCGATCATTCCAGCCTCCATTTTTTCCGCGACCTCTGCCGAGCCCGCACCACCGAATACCGATGCACTCAATCCATACGGGCTATCGTTGGCTCGCTCTATAGCTTCAGCAATATCATTAAAACGGCTAATAGCGACTACAGGGCCAAAAGTTTCATCTTGTTCTAGCAACATATCAGCAGTGATGTTGGCTACGACTGTAGGCTGAATGAATGGCGGTTGATAATCTGCATGACCTAACAAAAATTGGGCACCTTTTAACTCAGCATCTTTAAGATGAGCGACAACCTTGCGGTGTTGTTTAGCATTAACAATTGGGCCAATATTGACACCAGGTTTATCCCAAGCCCCCACTTGATATCGGCTCGCTAATGACACTACCTTTTGCTCAAACTCATCAGCAATGCGCTCATCGACGTAAATACGCTCAGTGGACGTACACATCTGTCCAGCATTTTCAAACGAACTGGCAACAGCAAACTGCACTGCTTTATCAATATCAGCACTAGCCATCACTATCATGGGATCGTTACCCCCAAGCTCCATGACTAACCTTTTAAGTGATGATGCGGCACTAGACATTATGTGTTTACCAGCAGCTAATGACCCCGTAAAGGCCACCATATTGATATCACTGTTCACTAATGCTTTACCTGTATCAGCACCGCCATGGGCTATCTGCAATAAACCATCAGGCAGTACTTCATTTAGCGATTTGACAAACAAATCTGCAACCAAGGGCGTTTCTTCCGACGGTTTTAAAATAACGCTATTACCGGCCATTAGAGCTGGCAGTAGTAAGTTATTTGCCATTGCCAATGGGTAGTTCCACGGGGAGATCACAGCAACAATACCTAAAGCACGATATTGAAGCTCACTGCCATGTCCAAGAGATTCGCTTTGCAGTGACGCCGCGATCTCCTGGCAAAAGTATTGCGCATTCTGCACTGCGCCACCCGCCTCGTAACTTGCGCGCCTAAAATCCTTACCCATCTCCTGACTTATCAATATCCCCAAAGATTCTTGTACTGTGGCTAAGTGCTTATAAGCGGCCACTATTTGTTGTTGTCGCTCATACAAAGATTGCGTTACCCAGTTTTTCTGCGCTAATTTAGCCCTTTTTACCAAAGTTGCTATTTGCTGTTCACTGGCTATAGGTACTTGACCTAGTGCTTTGTTCTCTATGGGATCGTAGGAAACAAGTACTGTCATATTTTATTATCCTTCAACTTGCGCTATGCCTTGTCGTATAGCGCTATTTGTATTTGGTAGTTGCTGTATATTTTGCTAGAGTGGGAAACAAATGCAACCAGTATACTTTTAGTAACCACGTAAATTTCAATATTCAAATGGTTAAAAAGCAAATAAATACAATGATTAATAGCAAAGAAATAAATCTAAACAGTTGCGACGAACCCTGCTCTATTGAGCGAGGAATGCGCATTCTTGGTGGAAAATGGAAGGCTTCTATCTTGTGGCACTTAAAAGACGGACCGGTGCGCTTTAACGAACTGTCTCGTATGCTCGGTGGTGCAAGTAAAAAAATGGTCGATCAACGTCTTAAAGAGTTAGAGGGTCAGGGTTTGGTGACGCGAGAAGTGATCTGTGATCGACCGATTGCTGTCACCTATGAGATCACCGAGTTTGGTCGTACTGCACTTACGATTTTAGAAAGACTCAAAGACTGGACTGAAGAGAGTGATTTCTAGGTTAATCCTTATCAAGTTAAACATAAGAAACAAAAAACCGCATATCCTTTTAAAGGTAATGCGGTTTTTATATCGGTTGAATTGGCGAGTGTTAATATAAACGCTTTTAGGTCTAAATGAGCCACTCAACTAACCATCTAGAACGTCACTTGGTACCCTCACCCAGCCTTCCATCAATACTCTAGCACTTCGACTCATCACGGCTTTGTTTACTTTCCATTGACCATCAACTTGGCTTGCCTGTGCGCCTACTTTTAGCGTGCCAGATGGGTGACCAAACAGCACAGACTCACGTTCTACACTGCCAGCAGCTTGACTTACCAAAGTGCCTGGAATCGCGGCAGCAGTGCCAATAGCCACTGCTGCAGTGCCCATCATTGCATGATGTAGCTTTCCCATAGACAGTGCCCGCACATTAAGGTCAATATCTCCCTTGCCTATTGCCTTACCGCTTGACGATATATAATCCATCGGCGCGGCCACGATAGCAACTTTTGGAGTGTGCTGACGCGCTGCAGCCTCATCAATATGTTTAATGAGCCCCATCTGCACAGCACCATAAGCACGGATGGTTTCAAACCTATTAAGCGCAGCTTGATCGCCATTTATCGCTTCTTGTAACTCGGCGCCACTGTAACCTAAGTCCTGTGCATTGATAAATATCGTTGGAATGCCTGCATTAATCATGGTCGCTGGTACGCTGCCGCTCGATACGATGTCAGCCGGTAACTCTAAATCATCGACCAGATTACCCGTTGGGAACATGGCACCAGCTCCATCGGCAGGATCCATAAACTCAACTTGAACTTCTGCAGCAGGGAACGTAACTCCGTCTAATTCAAAATCACCGGTTTCTTGTACTTCACCATTTGTCATAGGGACATGGGCGATAATGGTTTTGCTAATGTTTTTTTGCCAGATCCGCACAACAGCGATACCGTTCTCAGGGATGCGACTAGGATCAACGAGGCCGCTGCTTATTGCAAACGAGCCAACTGCGGCGGACAAATTACCACAGTTACCACTCCAATCGACAAAAGGCTTATCAATAGCTACTTGCCCAAATAAATAGTCGACATCGTGATCCGATTCGTGACTCTTGGCAACAATAACTGTTTTACTGGTACTTGAAGTTGCGCCGCCCATGCCATCTGTCTGTTTCTGATAAGGATCAGGGCTTCCAATTACTCTCAATAACAGAGCGTCGCGTATCGGCCCGGCCACCTGTGCTGCTTGCGGCAAATCAGTTAAATTAAAAAACACACCTTTACTGGTGCCACCACGCATATAGGTTGCGGGAACTTTAATCTGTGGTAAATGTACTTTTTTGCTTGTCATAATAAGTTACCGTTAGATCTCTTTCCAAGCAGTAGAATGACTATTTAAAGCAACTCTACTCATTGTTGTCAGGTTATAACTAGTGAGTACCAAACAAAAATATATAGCAGGCCTTTAACAGTAACGAATAGGCTTAGCTTCA
>NZ_JBFRMK010000151.1:0-880 GCF_041470405.1 Shewanella sp. 10N.286.45.A1 | reverse complement strand
CCATCTGTAATGCCCGCTCAACTAAATTAACCGTCATTCGCTTTGATATGCTCCAGCCTATGATGCGCCTAGAGCTCAAGTCCATTACGATTGCTAGGTAGACCCAGCCTTGGTTAGTTCTCAGGTAGGTCACATCACCGGCCCAAATCTGATTAAGCAAAAGTGGGTTAAAGTTTTGGCTCAGCACGTTATCCGCAACACTGTCGCTGTGCTTTCGTTTCGTCGTGACTTTATAAGCTTGCCGCTGAGTCACCACTAAGCCTAACTTACGCATAATAGAACGAGTGCGATAACGGCCAATAACGTAGCCTTCTTCACGTAGTTTTTTAGCTAACTGACGAGAGCCTAAACTGTTACGGCTACGCTTGAACAAGCGCTTCGCCGAGCGATACAGGTTTAGCTCACCTTCGCTAATAATCTTAGCGGGTCTCGTTAGCCAGTCATAATAGGCACTGCGGCTGACTTGCCGTATCTTGCAAACTGTTTTTATTTCGAATTGAGAGCGGTTGTCTCGAATATATCGAAACTTTACTTCATTTCTTTCGCGAAGAAGGCACTGGCTTTTTTTAGGATTTCTTTCTCTACCCGAAGCTGCTTAACCTCTTTTCTAAGAGCTAGAAGCTCAGTTTTTTCATCTGAAGTCACAGAAGAGTTTTCTAGCTCTTCTGCCTTCTGTTTCCATGTATAAAGCAGGTTAGCTGTGACTCCAAGTGCATCTGCGGCTTGTGGGACGCTGTAGCCTTGTTCGGTTATTAAGCCTAAAGCTTCCTCTTTAAACTCTTTGGTATAAGTTCGGTACTGTCTTTTCGTATTCATGCTCACCTCAATTGATGCTTCTATTATCCACAATCAAGGTGTCCAGATCGATTAGACCAGAATA
>NZ_JBFRMK010000150.1:0-5548 GCF_041470405.1 Shewanella sp. 10N.286.45.A1 | reverse complement strand
TTTAGAGATGTTAAAACTGGTCTGAGAATGAATGATAGCGGTACTCGAATAGCGAGCAGATTGAGCGTATTACTACTCATTGCTTGCCTATCTCAGTTTATCCTTTATCTGTTAGGTTTAGCCGTCAAAGCTGCAGGTAAACACAGGCAATATCAAGCGAACTCAATAAAGCACCGTAACGTGCTCTCAAACCAATTTATCGGCTTGAGAGCATACAAAGACAGGAAGTTGAGGCTGCTGAAGTCGCATTGGCGAACGGCCATTAATACACTGCAAGGCTTAGTTCGGGATCCACAAGCAAGCTATTAAATTCGTGGGGATCCCTCAGGCTCTGACCCCTTTATCCATCTTTTAGAATTCCCAACCATCTCTGCAACATGGTGTCATTTCCAAAAAATTGAATACTAACTTTACAGTCCGTTAGTATAAAGTTATCAACCATTAACTCTTCATTTATTTTTATTGTTATCTTTTTTTCAAAAATAACATAGCCATCGTCTAAAATATGCTTTTTAGTATGTACTGGATTTAAACTATCATCACAACCATCGTGATTATTCGTCACCTGAAACCCTGCAATTGAATTCCCGACATAACCTCTTACACTTGAAATCCCTTCTCCACCCCAAATTGGCCTTATTTCAACCCCGTCATATAATGGTAATGACTTATTAAAAATAAAAATTGTATCACCTGCAAAAACAGGAGGAATTAATAATGTTAAAAACAGGATTATTTTATAAACCATAATAAGCCTCACCGTATTGTCTTATAATATATTCACTTTTTAAATAGTAAGTGGGGTCAGAGTAAACTTTTACTCCGACCTTTTTTTATCTTAATTACACCACTGTCTTTCACATGGTACACCGTCGCGGTCACCGTCCATTTTGGTGCCTGGGCAGTTTTTGATATAAAAAGTTGCTTCGGCACAGGAACGCATTTGGCTGCAGTGGGTTTTGCCTGATTCACAGCGAAAGTTTTTTACTGGATTAAATTCCATCTGTTCAATATCGTGGTTGGTCAGCACGGGCGTTGCGGTCATTTCGTCATATTTTTTAAATCCGAATATACCGATGCCGAGTAATAGTAACAGTGGAATAACTAAGCCGCTTGATGACTTGGGCTTTTGCTGGCGCTGCCTGTTTTGGCGATTGCTTGGGTTCGCTGCGTTTATTGCCACGCCTTCAATGTTAGCTTTTATCGCTTTGATCTTGCCGTCGCTTTGCCACTCGGAGAAATAGTTGATCTGGTCGCCTACGACTGGCTTTCTTGCCATTTGCTTCAATATCGATATGTGAATAAACACATCTTTGCTGTTACTCGTTTCCGGTTTAATAAAGCCAAAACCTTTTTCAGCGTTCCAACGAACCAGTGTGCCTTTTTCCATGCTATTCAAATCTGATCCCTTAAACGATTTGTTGGCTAAAACTGCACTCTTGGCAATTTAGTGTGTAGGTATCTTGGCTTTTTTGAACCCGTGTTTGTTTACTTTTGCATTGTGGGCAAGCCTGTTTCATCGGTGTATTTTTAGTGCACTGATTACACTTTATGTAATAGCCAAATTTGCCATACATTGGGGTGTAGTTATTTGATTCTCCGCAATGTTTGCACTGCAAAGCCACTCGAATCATTGTCGTCGCTTCAACTGCATAGGACTGCTCGATTGACTGAGGCGCTGTAACTACAGGTTTTGCTATCGGTTGGGTCAACCTCGAACTAGCTGGTGGGGCGAGTGAAGGTTCTACTGTTGTATCTAAATGTTGGTTAATTAAGAATGAGCCTATAGAGTCGAGCTCTTCTTTATTAAAGTAGGGACGAGAATCGGCGATGTTGACTACCCGCATGAACTTGTTTCTTATATTCATTATCTCCTTAGTCTTATCGACTAAGAATTCTGACTTCACTAGCTTCTCTGAAACGGCTTTAGGCATGGATTTTCGATCAATGATTGCATCACTTGATACCACACAGAGGTGATCCCAGCAGCGTCCACTAAAGCCCTGTTTAATACCAAACATCTTCCCTAGTACTTCAAGCCTATTATGGTTGAGTAATTGCTTCAGCAGTGCTTGCTGTAACTCGACTTGTTTGATGGGAGAGGGCATGCCTGACCACTGCTTGCTATAGCTGCGAGTCCATTCTTGCTGCTTGTTGACTTTTACATGGCCTTTAATACTCTTTGATTCGAGCAGTACAAAGCCATAAGGATAAACAATTAGGTGATCGATCTGCGCCGTTTCATCATTAAAGCTGAACTTGAAATCATTAATGACCAGCACTTCAGGGTTATCTTTATAAGCGCGGCGTAAAAAGAAGGCGACGTTGTGTTCTTGCTGTTGTCCGGCTATCGCTTGCGCAGACTTGGCATTTTGAGGAGATTTGATTTTTAGAATCATTTATCAACAGCATCCATACTTAACTTGATAATAATTCGAACAATAATACTCGTATTGCGACTAAAAAAGCTATTGCTGACAACACGATAATCAGTGCTTTAAATAACAGCGGCAATAAGCCGCTGTTATTTAGCTATTTAATTGTGCATCAGACTGTGGTTTACAGTGACTGCTGCAGAGCGCATTCGCCGTTGCTGAGTTCATTGGCTAATCTTCGCAGCAAAGCTTCAGAGGTGAAGCCACGGCGCTTAGCAAGCACGGTTCCTTGGGTATCGAGCACCAATGTTGTGGGAAACCCTTTTATACCGCCACTCTTGCGAGCAAACATCTTGGTATTTTGCAAAGCGGGTAGCTCTGCTGAAAAGTGCCGTAATTCGCGTTTGAGTTGGCTTTTAGAGCCTTTATCACCGACTAAGGTGAAATGAACCTTATCACCACATTCATGTAATAGCTCAGCGATAATTTCGCCTTGTTTCTTGCACCAACTGCACTCTGGTTGAAAGAACATCAGCACGGTCGGCTTTTGAGTGTGATAACTGAGCGATGACTGATTGTGGCGCAAATCCTTTAATTGAATTTGCGCCACAGAAAGTTCGCTGTTGGTGTCTGCACTAGCAGTGCTACTAACAACAAGTGTTGCCAGTAGCACTAGGCAGTTAAAGTTTGCCTTCAATGCCAACATAGAATTCACGACCATGTAATGGACCATAGATATAAGCTACGTCGTAACCTCCATCTGCGTCATAAAACAGTGGCGATTCCCCTTCTTCTATTTGTGTGTAGTTAAAGATATTTGATAAGCCACCATAGATTTTAATGTTACTGGTTAGGGTGTACTGCAGCTTAATATCAGACACGGTAAATGCTGGAGCATCTAAGCTTTTAGCTGATGTTGGGTCACCCTTAATGTTGTAGCCTTCATAACCATAATCAGTTAAATCACGTTCGCCAAACCAAGTTGTGCTCCAAAATGCAGTGAAGTCGTCAGTTTTCCATTCAAGCTCAATGCCTGCGCGAGTTTCTACCGGGGCGATTGAATAAGATGAGCGAAATACATCGTTGTAATCGAAGTATTCTGCACTGGCATTAACGGTAAGTTGCTCGGTAAGGCTGTAACCTGCAACTAAATCAACGGTGGTGACTGATGCATCTTCTTCGAGCTGTGACAGTACCGGAACGCCATCTTCATTTTCTTGCAGGGATGCAAGGTTCTTCACGTTTGAATGTGCAATAGAGAAAGTACTGGTTAGTGAACCTGCATCATAGCTTAGGGCGTAATTAGCGGATAGCGACTCTTCTAACGAATGGACATCAATTAAATAACCCTTTTCAGAATCCAAAATACCGTGGTCTGTTTCAAAAAATGATAGTGGTGCGCGGTAACCTCGGCCAGCAGACAGGCGAGAAGTGAGGGTGTCGCTGTGGAAATAACGCATATCGACGCGCGGGGCTATGAAGGTTTCGTCAATTTCGGTGCCAGGCTTTTTCTCATCAATAAAGTCAGCAGTAACTTTATCAACTCTCACTGCCATGGCAATCTCGATATTATCGTTAGGTGTCCAAGTGTCTTGTATAAACACACCTTTTACGTCGTAATCGAATGAGTCACTGACATAGGCTTCTACGTCGCGAAGTGCATTTGAATTTGAGCGCATCTCTTCGGTGCGGATATCTGCGCCGTAGGTCAGGAAGTGATTGTCATTAATTTCGGTATCAAACTTGGCTCGTGCATAGTACATGGTGTCTTTAGCACGATAATCTATGCCTTCATAGAAGGAGTCTTGATCATGTTTTGCATAGCTAACGGCAAATTCTGAGGTGGTGTAATCGCTTAATTCACTGAGTAGTTTAATATAGGCTTCGTCACGGTTAGTTTCAATCCACTCGGTGGTTTCCCATGCTTTGCCGATAAACTCGTTACGAACATCATCCCCTACAAATAAACTGTCAGATTCAATACCATCGTAGCTTGCTATCGCTTCTTGAATCGAACCGACATTTTCGCCTATCACTGGGCCGCCAAATACTTCGCTGCGCACTTTGGCTATTCGCAGGTGTATGTTATTTGAGTCATTTAGATCGTGGCTAACTAGCGAGCTGAGTGTGTAGTTTTCTTGGAATGGTGCTTCACTGACGCCGTTATCATCGTGGTCTTCTTGATCTTGTTTGTCGTATTGCCCAACTAAAGTAATGCCGGTTTTGCCATCTTCAGAGATACCTGTTGCCATACCTTTCATAGCGGTAAAATCGTGGGAACCTTTAGCGATATCAACAGAGACTTGGTTTTCATAGGCCTCTTTTGTGACAATATTGACCGTACCGCCAATAGCTTCGGGAGCAATAAGTGAAGCGCCAGCACCGCGAGCAATTTCAATGCGATCAACACCAGTCGTTGAAATCGCATCGACAGCATAGTAGCCAGATATCATGGTGTGTGTGGGCAGTCCATCCACTAAAATAGTGGTATGTTCCCCTTTCATGCCATTGAGCATGATACGTTTTACACCGCACATTGAACATTCATTGGACACGTTAACACCGGGTTCATTATTGATGGCGTCAGTTAAGCTCAGTGCGTTTTTGTTTTGGATCATCAACTCGTCAAGCACTTCAGTTTTTTGGATGACATCTTTCAGTCTTCCATCTTGCTGCAGCTTTTGGCGAACGCCTCTAACTTCTATTTTCTCGATGTTATCTTGGGTCGCTGTTGTTTCAGCTTGGGTCGAAAAGGTGAGTGCGCTAAGCACTGCCGCAGCTAAGATTGAATACTTCATATTGTCAACTTTTGTCATGATTAATGTGGTGTTTGTTGGTTTTATGTTGAGCGAGTTAATTTTTACGAAATGGTATGGCTTTAATGTTGGTAATACAAATGATAATAATTACTATTTGCTTGATGTGTGGGCTGGTGCACAAAAGTTTAAATTGCTCACTTTTATAGATGATCTAGATCAATTTAAGTGATGATAGATTCATGGAATAAGTCATTGGAAAACTAGAAGGGCTACAAAATCGATTATGAATAAGCCTTAGGATTGTAAGTATTAATTTGAGGTGGATATAGTAATTGGCATAGGCTGTTGAAATGTTATAGCACCAGTGTTATTGGCATTGCGACTTGCTGCACTGGGTTTATACCCGTTCTACTT
>NZ_JBFRMK010000149.1:0-19243 GCF_041470405.1 Shewanella sp. 10N.286.45.A1 | reverse complement strand
ATGCAATTGGTATAATTATGAGAATTAAATGTCGTCAAAATGACCAATAATTTAAGGAAGATACTATATGGATACCAATAAACTATTACTGATCATCATCGCAATATTACTGCCGCCTGTGGCAGTATTTCTAAAAAGTGGCGTAGGTAAAGATCTGCTTATCAATATCATTTTGTGTCTACTTTTCTTTATTCCAGGTTTACTGCATGCGCTGTGGGTTGTCACCAAGTAGTCTCTGTTTCAAAGCGCAATAATAGATAACCGATTAAGCCTCATTAACTTGGGGCTTTTTGATGGTCTGTCAGACCTTCCCCACTGTAGATTCCATTTTGGAATAAACTTAATCAATAACATTCATTTTTTTAATTAACCATTCAGGAGTAAGCTTTAGTCAGTTCTAAACAGCATTCAAAATCAGGTTCGTTATGTCTCTTCGCTTCTGCGCTATCCAATCTAAACTCGGCAATCTTTTTTTACTGCTGACTCAAGTTAGCTTTTTCTGTCTATTTGCCTATAGCTGCCAACAACTCGCCACTTGGTTGCACTCTCCGTTACCCGGCAGCGTGATAGGACTGGCCATACTGTTGTTATTATTATGCGGTAAGGTTATTCCAGAAAAAGCGGTCAATAACGGTGCAGCATGGTTAATTGGCGATCTACTGCTGTTTTTCATTCCACCAGTAGTCGCCGTACTCAAGTACGAAGATATACTAGAGCAATACGGCATCACACTCTTAAGCTCAATGCTGGCGGCCAGCTGCTTAGTATTGCTTGGCACAGCGTTTACCGTAGACAGACTTTTCAATTTTGAACGTAAGCTTAAGCTACAAAAGCAGCGTAAGCTTCAGCAAGCACTGCGCGCGCCTATACTCGTCAGCAAGACACTTTCAGGAAGCGCATTATGAACCTGACTCTGATTGCCCTGCTTTGCTTGCTATTAACCTTAGTAAGCTACTATGGCAGTAAAGCCCTATATCGCCGTAAACAACGAGTATGGTTTGCCCCAATTTTATTAGCACCGGTGTTAATTTTGGTTACCGTTGTGGTGTTAAAAATTCCTCTGGCGAGTTATTTTCAATATACCCACTGGCTCGCTGCACTGTTAGCCCCGGCGACAATTGCCTTTGCAGTGCCTATTTACCGCGAGCGCCAACTGATAAAGCAATACCCAATTACTCTGAGTGTTGGCGTGATTGTAGGACTGTTACTCGGGTTGTTCACCTCTTGGATATTGATGCAGCTAACCACTATGCCCAACGAACTGTCGAATAGTTTAATGGTGCGTTCGGTATCGACCCCCTTTGCGATAGAAGCAACAACGGCATTTGGCGGTATTCCCGAGCTCACTGCAATGCTGGTTTTGCTGACAGGTATCATGGGAATGCTAATTTGTGAGCCACTATTTAGAGTCGCGAATATTCGCAGCGCTGTTGCAAAAGGAGTGGCTCTAGGCGCCTCAGCTCATGGTGCTGGCGCAGCTAAAGCCAGCGAAATAGGCAGACAAGAAGGCGTTATTGCCAGCCTCACAATGATATTTACCGGTATTGCGATGGTGATAATGGCACCTTTGTTTGCTGCACTTATCGGCTAATAGTATAAGTAAGCAAGGTGACGAAACCCCGTCCACCCCTACGGCATTAATGTTCAATATATAGAGCGACTCACTTTCATTATCCAACCCCCCGTTACCCTTCGTTATTATTCAATCCCATGAGTTGCTCTCAAACTGCGACTAACGCATTGGTGTTTGCCATCAAATTAGGTAAAGTGTCGACTGCAATCACAAGCTTGCAGCGTTTTGGCAAAGATTCTTACGTTCAATCTACCCAAAACCAACATAAATATGCTTCTTAAAAACGAAAGCAATAATAAATATAAATAATTAAAACAATGAAAGGAAAGTTATGAGCGAGTCAAAAGATGCTTATGCAGATAACGACCTACGGGAAGTTAAACAGCTGGGGATGTGGGCCTCGATTGCCAGCTTAAGCTACATATTTTGGATTGTCGGCGGCATGGAGCTAGTCGAACGTATTGCCTATTATGGTGTTAAAGCCAGTGCAGGTCTTTACGCAAAAGCCCCTGTATCTGAGGGTGGTCTTGGGATCACCTTAAGTGACTACGGTATCATTATCGGGATATGGGCGATGATGCAGACCTTTATTCCAGTATTCACAGGCGGTATTTCAGACCGGGTGGGCTACAAAGAAACAATTTTTGTATCAACGCTGATTAAAATTTCTGGCTACTTGGTGATGGCTTTTTTCCCAAGCTTCTATGGTTTTCTTTTCGGTGCGATTTTGCTCGCTGCGGGCACCGGGGTATTTAAGCCCGGTATTCAAGGCACGTTGGTGCTTTCTACTGGGCGGCAAAACACATCGATGGCTTGGGGTATATTTTACCAAGTAGTTAACATTGGTGGTTTCTTAGGACCATTGGTTGCCGTGCATATGCGTCAGCTTTCGTGGGATAACGTCTTCTATGCTTGTGCCGCGATTATCTCACTCAACTTCCTATTCTTGCTGGCTTATAAAGAGCCTGGTAAAGAGGAACGTTTGGAGCGTAACCGCAAAGTAAAATCCGGTGAAATTAAGCAAGTTGCATTATGGCGCGATGCGTTGCATGAACTTAAAAAGCCTGTGGTTATCTATTACATGTTGGTATTCGCCGGTTTCTGGTTCCTGTTCAACTCACTGTTTGATGTTCTACCTATTCATATAGCTGAATGGGTCGATACCAGTGTCATTGTTACCTCACTGTTTGGTCCAGAAGGCACCTCAAATGGCTTCTTCCAGTTCTGGTTGGGACTCGACAATACCGGTACTAAGGTGATGCCAGAAGGCATGCTTAACCTTAACGCGGGTATGATCATGACTACCTGTTTCTTAGTGGCGGCATTAACGGCCAAGTACCGCATTACAACTGCCATGCTAGGTGGTTGCTTGCTGAGTATTTTTGCCTTTGTACTAATTGGTGCAACCAACGCAGCTTGGATGATCGTACTGGCGATTGCGATGTTCTCTTTCGGCGAGATGATGATTAGCCCGAAAAAGAACGAATTCATGGGTAACATCGCCCCTGAAGGTAAAAAGGCCATGTATCTTGGTTTTGTTATGCTTCCTCAGGGTATTGGCTGGACGCTTGAAGGTTTCTTTGGTCCTAAACTGTATGAGATGTATGCTTCAAAAGAGATCTTCTCTCTAGAAGCATTAGCAGAGCGCGGTATGAGTGCCACTGAAATTAGTGCCATTCCTCAAGGTGAAGCCTTTACCACTTTGGTGGCTTTCACAGGCGAGCCTGCGCAAGAGCTAACGACCTTACTATATAACACCCATAACATTGGTATGGCGTGGTACATCATTGCAGCAATCGGTACGATTTCAGCTGTGGGTATTTATCTGTATGGTAAATGGTTGTACAAACTACAACAGAGTTAAGCTGAGCTCGCTTATGTGAACTCTGTTTATAACTAAAAAAAGCTGACATCAATGTCAGCTTTTTTGTTTTCTAGCCCGATAAACTTACGCCGCTTTTAACGATGGCGTCGCCTCGGTTACCGCGGCTGTGCTTGCAGCAAAGCGTACTTTGCCAACAGGAAGAATAACTCGGCCATACTCAGCGTTAAGTACTTGCGCCATGGCAAAGTAAATAGCACTTAAACCACAGAAAATACCTTCAAAGCCAGCAATGGTGCCAATCAGTTCGCTACCAGTAAAGTCACGTGCCGCCAACAGGAAAAACAGTATGGTTAACGAGCCAAATACGATCTGTTTGGCCAGTGGGTAGCGCATTGAACCGATAAACATAAAGCCAGTGAACATGCCCCATAACGCTAAATACCACCCCATAAAGCTTGCAGGACTTGCTGCTAACCCCATTTTTGGCATAACAATAAGCGCAACGAGTGTTAACCAGAACAAACCGTAAGAGGTAAACGCTGTCGTACCAAAGGTATCGCCACGTTTGAAACACATCATGCCCACTAATACTTGTCCAATACCGCCATAAAATATGCCCATCGCTAAAATCATAGAGTCGATAGGGAAGAAGCCAGCGTTATGGATATTAAGCAAAACGGTAGTCATACCGAAACCCATTAAGCCAAGCGGCGCTGGATTTGCTAAAGAATTGGTGTGCTGTGTAGACATTGAGTTCCCCTACAGGAATTGGCCAATCAAATAGGTAGCGGTTATGGTTAACCGCACTAGATTAACAATGGTTAATCTTAGCGCCGCGGATTCTAGAGTAACCAATAACGCCAATCAATCATTCTATATGCCACTCAAATATGCTCTCCTAAACATATTTATCCACATTTAACATTAATATTCATAAACTTAAGGCTAATCCTTGCTAAAGCCTCAAACGAAGAAAGGCCGCCAAGAGCAATATCACAATTCCCACAACAAAGTGACCACGGTCACACGCATGCCGAGTTAGCACTTTAGCAAATGATGTTATTGGTTATGCATTGAGGTTAAATATTGCGCTGGCTCACAAAGTTGTACATCGGACTCTATTCGAGCTAAAAGATGATTTGTATCAAAAAAAGGGGAGCCAGAAGGCTCCCAAGAGGTTCAATTGCACCGAGAAGCAGGGGATCTCGCCGCGGGTGATGCTTTTATAATTTTAAGTTAGTGGGCGCATCTTATCGATGCCGTAATTCTTACCTTCGGCGTGACAAGTTGAGCAGGACTCAATTGGAAGCTCCACTGTAAAAGATGGTTCGCCGTCTACCTTAGCTGACGAAAAAGCGAGTTACATAAAATTGGGGATGGAATTGACAGCCTGCAGGGTAGCCATTTTCCATCCCCATTTACAACTCAAGCTTATTCAAAGCGGTAATTGAATTGGGTTCCCTTAAAAATACACCTTAAGGTCACCCAAAGCCCTACCTCTTAAAGCAGAGGTTACTGCACTCGGTCAAAATTATGGAACATATCAATACCGAAAGACTTACCAGTATCATGACAAGTTGCACAAGACTCAGAAGTACCTTCTGTAAACCACTGTGTGGTTGATGGTACGTTTAGCTCACCACCATTCTGTTCCATATGGTTCAGCGCTTGGTCTGAGTTATGACAAGCAAAACAGTTAGCCGTGATAGGGCTAGTCATTACGCCTGCGTTACCTTCGTTATACGCTTTTGACAGCATATATTGATTTGGCACATCAGCTAGACTAACGCCATCAGCATGACAAGACACACAGTTATCAGCATTCAAGCTGGCTGCTGAGTTTGCTTCTGGAGCTTTAGCGCCTAACTCATTACCCTTGCCCCAATGCATGCTGTGAACCATAGGACCAAAGCCTGGTCCAGAGAATGCACCTTTACGATCTTGTCCATTGTTGTGACAAGCAACACAATCTAAACCACCTTCACCGTAGCTACCGTTCTTGTGGTAGTTAGTGTCGTTGTTGTGACAAGTCGTACAACTGTTGGCATCGATTGTATGACGACGACCCCAATCTTGAGTTTTCGCAAAGCTGGTTGAGTCGACAACATCACTGTAACCAGTGAATGACACACCATATTCGCTATCACTGTCAATCCAGTTAGTATCTGCAATCGTAATGCGTGAACTTGCAGATAAGTCAGCAAGTTCATAACCTGAAGTTAACTCACCATAACAAACAGAGCGAGAGCCATCGTCATTTTCAATATAACCTTCTTTGCCATGTGAAATCACACGAGCAACGATGGAGTCATTGTGGTAGTTGTTAATGTAAGCGCCACCATAAGTCACCTCATGTGCAGCGTACATTTCGCCAATATTTAATTGCACCGGCGTTTCACCTGAGTTATCAAATAATGCGATATCGACACAGTAACCCGAAGTCCAAGTTACTTGTCCTTCATCTGGATCACCATGATCCGTCCACTCATCCATAGTAGGGTTGAAGTAAGGTGCACTTGTTGTTGTGTAATGATTCTCACGAATTGTTGCACGTTCACCTAAGCCAACATTGCTTGATTGGAAGTGGAACTCACGAGCATCGAATCCGTCTGCAGGTACGATAATGCCTGACTCGCTATTGCCATGACAGTCGCTACAACCATTACCAGCAATACTTGTATTCACTACAGGTTCTGCATGACAGGTGTAACAGTTAGCAGGAGTGAAATCTTTTTCAAATTTCTGGTGATTAATATGACCAAGCTTTTGCATGGTATTTTTAGCATAGCCGCCAGTGTCTAAAGAATTACCTTCAGCATCTACATCACGTGGCACGTTGTTATGACACACCATACAACCGCCAACAAAATCGACTTCGCCGGCAGTATTCAATGCTACGTATTTAGAATGCTTGATATCTGAAGTAGCATAATCAACGTGACATGAATAACAGGTTTCAGTCGTTGACGTGTGCGTCATTTCTGGCTTATCAATAATAATATAAGGTGAACTAGCGATGTCGCCGCCGCCCACTTGTAAGCGAATTAACCCTTCAGTATCTGATTGTACTGCAGCCATTGGCGCAACGAGTTTGTACTGTCCGCTATCTACTTCAGTAATGGTTGCACCTTCAGTGGCATTATCACCACCAAATGTTGCACTACCACCTACACTGCCATCACGGCTGCGTTGAATACCAAAGTCAGTCTTAGCTGCTAGGTAAACACCTGCATTCTCAAGACCTGTAATCGCAACGCCGTCTTCATCAGTTAAGTTAAATTCAACAGTCACTTGGCCTTCTTCAACCATATGAGCAATATACTCAACATTGGTTACAGTAGACACTTCTGTTACGGGTGGTGTAGGACTAACACCTGGAGTGCCTGGCTCACCCGGCGCGCCATCTTTGCCATCGTTACCATCACTACAACCCGCTAAACCGATAGCAGCAATTAGTGCCACTGCCAATAAAGACTTCTTATGTGTTCTCATCATCATATCCCTTTATAGGTATTTTAGTTCTGCGTACGCAGTGAGTTAAATATAAAACAAACTAAAATATACGAAACGTATTTGTATGAATGATGTGACAACTATTTAGAGATTCAGTTAACGGAATTACAATAAATGAAATTAGCAATATCGATTGTTGCAATTAAGCTAAAAAAGTAACTATTTGGCGGCTAACAACTCGGTAATAGTTTCCAGCAAAATAGCTTTTCTATCAGGAGTGTAACGTCTATTTTTTACATTTTTTTCAATTAGATAATATTGTGGAGCCATTATTTGAGCATGTAGTAGCTTCACTTGTTCGAGTGGTAAAACCTCTGTTCTTAATGCTGAAATCTCATTGCAGATATCAGCCCCTATCGCTGGTGTAAAGGACAAGCTTCCCATGGTTATCAGATGACAAAACCACTCCTCCCTAGTGCTTACCTTTTCTATATTTTCCAGTGGGATTCTGGCATTACGACAGTAGATTTCTAAAGGGTCTACCTTATCGTTAAAGCCCTTACTTTCGAGGTATAAGAATGGATGAGAAGCAATATGTTCCAACGTGATTTCGGGTAGGTTTTGCCAGATGGGGTGATCTCTGCGTCCGGCAAGGTAGACTGATTCAAGTGAACCTATAAGCTCACTATTCAGATCGACACTATGTGAGGTGTCAAAAGAGATCCCAAGGTCTAACTCACCATTGTGGATCAATTCGGCCGATGATGGATCCCAGCAATGCAGCCGAATATTGCCTAGCGCATCTTTGTCTAGATGCTGGCTTATTGCTACCGCGAAGCTAATCATTATATTTTGAGTCACTGCGATATTTAAGGTGGGTAATAGCGCTGGGTCGCCCACCTCCGATGTTACCTGTTCAATATGAGCTATCGACTGGTAGAACCGGCAAACAGGTTCATATAACTGTTCAGCCAAAGGGGTGGGTTTAAGCCCATGCTGACGGCGATAAAATAGCTCATCGTTAAAAGCGACTCTCAGCGCGGTAAGGCAACGGCTAATTTTCGGTGCTGATACTTGCAGCTCTATGGCCGTGGTGTTGGCCTGACCATTCTCGTAAAGTGTTTTAAATACCACTAGGCAAAAAACATCTAACTCAGTTATTTTCTTCAAAGATTCATTAAGCATTATTATTAGGGGACCAGTTGAATACTTAATAATATTTATAGCATATAAGCTTATTTTAAAGCGTGATCCACACAGTTAACCATTAGCTAATGTTTAAATATTAGCGATCTATCACACAACCTCAATCCCTGTAAAACACCATCCCCTCAACCAATAACAGCGAAGATAACAATAAAGAACAAGATATACAGCAGAAAAGCAAAGCCTAACCGTATCTGATTAGCGGGTTTCACCTAAAATAGCAGTGAAATATTTAAGCTTATATTTAGATAACCAAGCAACCCACTTACATCAGCCGTCACTGACTCATAGCAAAAAGAGTCGCTTAACGGTCAATCTCTATGGTTGAGAGTGTTCGGCTTTGACCTGCTAATAGTTGAGGGTCGAGTACTATTTGGCCAACAGAAATACGATGCAAGCCGATAACAGGGTTGCGAAAGCGGCCAAACATACGTTTTATTTGATGATATCGACCTTCCATTAAAGTTACCAAAGCAGTATGAGTATCAATAATTTCAAGCTTGGCTGGTAAGGTGGTGATGTCTTCAAACTCAAAGTACATCCCGTCATGAAAAGCTTTTATATAGCTTTCATCTATTGGATTTTTCAAACTTACACGGTACAGTTTCGCCACCTTTTGCTCTGGTGACATTAACCGCTTTGACCAACGGCCATCATTGGTTAGCAGCAGTAAGCCTGAGGTATTGAGATCTAACCGACCGACAATATGTAACTGCTGTTTGTCAGGATGAGTGAGTAGCTCGATTACCGTTTTGTGCTTGTCGTCCACTGTTGCACTGACCACTCCTACAGGCTTATGCAGCATCAGGTAGGTTGGTTCATTTGCTTGCAAGACTTCGCCCTCTAGTGTGATATGGGAAAACTCGTCAACAATCTGATCGATATCTCTGGCTATCTCACCATCTACTTTAACTAGCCCTTTAGCCAGTAGTATTCTGACATGCTTGCGGTTAATCCCTTTGGTTGCACTGATAAACCTATCTAGCCGTGCTCGTTTAGATTCCATACTGTTATCCGTTTAACGGCACTATTTTATAGGCACAACGCCTGGCACCTTCGATAATATGCTCCTCTCGGCTAATGCTGGCATCTTGTTGTAATAGATTTTGAAACAGTTGTAGCTCAGAGCGGCAAAAATTAAGACAAGAAGACGCTGCGGCGCAAATGGGGCAATGATTTTCGAGTAGCCAATAGACACCGTCTGTCCTTTCGACACTGGCCATATAACCTTCTTCTGTTCGCAGTTTAGCAAGTGCAGCTAACTTGGCGGGTAGATCTTTAGCATCAGCTAAGGCTGCTTGATAAAGCTTAAAGGAAGCATCCTCTCTATGGGCAATGAGTTGCTCTAAGCCTTGATCGCCAAAAATCGTTTTTACAGAGTCGATCAGCTGCACCGTAAGCTCTTCATGACGATCAGAGAAATGGCTATTACTTTTTGCAGTTAATGACCAATAACGTGTCGGCCTGCCGCGGGTGGCCTTTTTATCTTCAAATACCACATCACTATTGTCTTCTAAGCTTTGAAGGTGCTGGCGCACTCCCATGGTTGTTAAGCCAAGCTCGGTGGCGATGACTTTAGCGGTCAACTCCCCTTGAGTCTTTAACATCTGCAATATTTTGTCGCTGGTCTTCATAGTTTCCCCTTAACGCTTAGTGCACATTATTACTGAACCAGCTTTTAAGTAAACTTTTTTCTTTACTTCATTATGTAAAGATATTACTTTATTTAAAACTTAATAAACAAAAAGGTTTACTTAAATGGAATTAGTTATTGTTAGCGGAAGCCAAAGAAAGGACTCCCAAAGCGCCAAAGTTGCTCAATACTTAATGCAACAGATTCCGCCAAGTCATGCAGTGAAACACATAGAACTTTGCCAATATCAGCTGCCTTTTTGGGATGGCGATCCCGAGAGTAAAACGACCGATGGCAGTCGCTGGCCGTTTATCTCACAACAGGTAAAACGTGCAGATGCACTAATACTGATCACCCCAGAATGGGGCGGAATGGCATCGCCACTGATGAAAAACTTTCTATTAATGTGTGATAACCAAGATACGGCGCACAAACCGGCGTTATTGGTCTCAGTAGTAAGTGGGATTAGCGGTGGCTACCCCATTGCAGAATTGAGAATGAATGCTTTAAAAAACAATAAGCTGGTTGCAACACCTGATCACCTCATTATTCGTAATGTCGAGCAGGTATTAAATACTGAACAAGCCGTTGATGATCGTGATAAGCACTTACGTGAACGCATCGACTATTGCTTGTACATGTTGGCGCAATACAGCGAGGCTTTAACCGTTATTCGCAGTCATCATCAAGATAAGCCCTACCCTAAACAACAAGAGTACAGTTACGGCATGTAATACCCAAGTTAACCCAAGAGCAACAGCAAGGAGCACATTATGATGCATCTAGAACATTTAAATTTAGTGGTAAAAGATATCCCAACAACGCTAGCCTTTTATCAAGCTATTTTCCCTCACTGGAAAACCCGTGGCGGTGGTGTCAGTCAGTGGTATGGAGTGGACCGAAACTGGATTCACTTTGGCGATGACTACCAGTATTTAACCTTTAACGATGATGGCGTTGGCAATAACCGCGACTTAAGTGGTCATCAAGTTGGGCTGGCTCATTTTGCTTTTGTGGTGGACGATCTTGACGGCGTCATTGCACGGCTAGCCGCCATTGGCCATCCCGTCGATAAAGATGGCGCAGAAGATCCCTATCGCCGCAATGCCTATTACATTGACCCGGATGGCTACGAGGTTGAGTTTGTGCAATACCTTAGTGATGTGCCAAGCGAGCGAAATCGCTACTGATAATCGCAGCGATGTGACGTCACAACAGTGAGCCTGATCAACTCATTTTTCTGACCCACGAACTGGGTGCAACTCGCAGTACCCAGTGCAGTACAGCCCATGGCCAGCTCGGTACAAAACTATTAGCTTTTTCGGCCTCTATCGCTTTAACCATGGCGCGACAGCCAACGTCGGTATCGACGATAAAGGGCACCTTTTCGACATGGTCGTTGATTTCGCTACGGATAAACCCAGGGTGAATACAGCTGACACTAATTGGTGTGTGCATCACATCAATGCGGATCCCTTCAGTCAATGAAGTCACCGCAGCTTTAGTCGCCGCATAGACAGTCATTGCCCGTCTAAAACCGCGCACTGCACTCACCGAAGAGATAGTCACTAAATGACCTGCGTTCTGCGCTCTAAAAATCTGCATCGCAGCTTCTGCTTGAGCGATTAATGCAACAAAATTGGTCTCAGCAGTTTGCTTGTTTGCCTCAAAGTGACCGGTACCGATAGAAGCTCCTTTGCCCATACCAGCATTAATGATAATCCTATCGATACTACCCAGCTCTTTGTTAAAGGCTTCAAACACTTCGAATACTTGTTGATGATTGGTGACATCGAGAGTTTTTATTGAGACTTTGATAGACGGGTTAATTGCTTCAAGCTCGGTTTTTAAAGCTTCAAGCCTGTCTATTCGACGGGCACACAATGCCAAATTTCGGCCTTTATGGGCGAATTCTAACGCCATTCCTCGGCCAAGACCTGAGCTGGCCCCAGTGATCAAAATTGTTTTTCTAGTTGTCATTTGATTCTGCTAGTAACTGTAATTTAACGCTAAGCTACTGTTGAATGCACATAATGTAAACAGCTGTTTGAACCTTAAGCTGTGGCTAAGTGGCTTATAAAAGATATCTCAAGCAAGCCAAATTGCAGCTGCAAACAACGAAGCATAGAATAGAAAACCAACGATGAAAGCGCTATTAAACGGATCCCTTTTCTGCACTTTTCGACGTTGAAAAAAGCTGGTTGGTGCTAAGGGGTAGCTGGTTTTACCAAAGGTGAAAATACGGATCACTACGGCGCCAGTGAAATACAAGATAAACGAGAGTACTAAATCCCACACAACCCAAAACGCAAGTTCCATTGCAAATACAAACATCGCCTCTCCTTAGCTTCACAGATACTGGTTGAGGTTAAATTGATTAACTGCAGCTGCAGTTCCGTTGAAGAGCATGTGTTTACTAGCTCGGTGCCATGTGAAACAGAAAAACGCCAAAAGCACTAAAAAAGGTCACTCCGATAAATAACATCGCAGCTAACGTCTTCGATTGCGACACTGATTTTATTAGCGCAAATTCAGTCTGCATTTCCAGTAGGTCATTGAGCTCAAAACAGGCAGGTTTAGCTGACGGTTGCTCTACTTTTACTATGTCAGTTATTGGCATATCACTACTCCTTGATGACCACAAAATGTTACCTAACCACCATGTTAATGTCAGGTTAAAGTTAATTAACATTGCATTTACTCATTTATTTATTTTGAAATTATTTGAATGAGTGAAAAGGATGCATAGTTGATACGAAGGAATTCAGCGATTTACCGTAATTAGATTGAAAGGCGCTTACCAGAGTGGCTTTAAGTGCTATTTGATATTAGCTAAGCCGTGTGTTTACTGAGCTTTCGACTACAGTTGTTCGAAATGGAGTGAAAGGTAAATGGAGTATTTCACTATGATCTCGTACCACCATACATTAGCGCTAGTAGACAACAATTCAGTCGCTCAATTTGCCTTAAATAAAGCGCTGCAACTGGCCTGTAAAACCAAAGCTAAGGTCACCGCCTTAAAGGTGGAAAAGCCCTATAACAACTTCCTCAACCGCTTAGGTCTAATCCCCGATAATGCGCTCGATCCAATGCTGTTTGTCAATAAACTAATCAGTAAGTATCAACGCCTAGGTGTCGAAGTAGAGGTTAAGCAAATTAAAAACACCAAAGACCACATTGCAATTCTCAATGAGACCAATGCCAGCGACTATGATTTAGTGGTGATGAATAATCAGCACCACAACACTATAGTCAGTGAATTTGTGCCCAGTTGCGAGGACCACCTGCTGCGAGAAAGCAACCTACCTATTTTAATCGTCGGTAATAAGTCATGGCAGAAGCAGGGGCACATTTTAACCGCATTAGAAACTGCCGCTTCTAACATTGCTCATAGAGAATTGAATCAGGACTTGCTAGAAGATAGCCAGCAATTAACTAGCCTGCTGGAAAATGACATCCATCTGCTAAATTGTTACCAGCTGGAAAACTGGAGCATGTCTATCAAACGTGAGGCGAACTTCATTAGCGATGAACAGCAAAGAGATCAGCATTGGGAGCATTTGATTGACTCAGCAAGAGCCTACCAGCTAGAAAGTGACCATCTACACCTTGAGCAGGGGCTTCCCGATCACGTCATTCCTGTCATCGCTAACAGGTGCAATGCCAATTTGTTAGTGATTGGTGCAGGTGAACATCACGGCTTTATCAGTGATTTAAAAGGTCACACCTCATCGGTTATCATCGATCAATTAAAGTGTGACATTTTAGCGATAAAACCCGTCAGCCACTAACAGAAGTAAACTCCTAGCTGATCACAGCCATAACCTTGCAGTACTGCGATTGGCTAGGCGTCTCTTTCACTTTGATTTTCTGCAACAATTGCAGATCCAGCTTGCGCCCAAAAATCGACCCGAAACTGGGTATCAGCTGTCATTAACTCAACTTTATGCCAATACTGTGGTGGCGAGATAGCGGTTTGCCCGACTTCAATAATGAGCTCTTTTTCAACCTCTGCTCGCCTATCTTTAAAGCCGTAAAACTTGAGTGTGCCACGCAGTACATGGATCTGCCCATATACACCCGCTTTAGTGTTATGCAGGTGCAGGAACATCTTCGGCACAGTGTCCTTATCAAATAGCGGCGTTGATTTATAATTAACAAAATCTTTCGGTATCGTTGCCATAGTCTGTTTTAATCCCTTTATCATTATCACGCTTTGCTTCAATATAGCGCGATTAAGCCTGAGTTAATCAACTATATGCAAACTTAGGGCAATTGCTAGTAGCACTAGCACCCAAGCATCAAGTGAATGAGCCCCAATGAATTCTGAATACAGCTACACCACACAGTACACCTTAGATAAAAGTCACTTTAGCGAGTGCTTTGATGAATCCGTTACTATCGATACATCGATACGTGCATATCGAAAGGCGATCATCTTTACCCTTATTGGTGTGCTATTACTGCTAACAGGTATCAATGCTTATGCTTCTTGGTTTTTAATCGCTCTAGGGGTTTTAGAGGCACTCAACATTCGTTACAAAAAACCATGGTGGCTACTGCGCCAAATGATGAGTAAGGCGGCCAATAATGAGGTGACTTTAACGATTGATACTAAGGGGATCTCTAATGATTCTTTCTATGTCAAAGGCACTATCCTTTGGCAAGATATTGTTTCAATCAAAGAGACTGAGCAAGGCTTTTTACTCAATCAAAGCAAAACCGTCAGCTACCTTTCCAAGCGTAGTTTAGATGACGAAGCCATTGCATTTGTCGTTAGCAAAAGAAGCCGCGAAGCGTGAGCAAGCTCATATTAATACAGTTCAGCTTAAAAAATAATGTTCAGCTAAATTGCACAGTTTGATGAGTATTAGCATGCTGAATAAAGGCAAATCCTTAGCTAAAGCGCTAGATTAAAAAACTGACATCTTTTTTAATCTAGCCACTCAATAATGAGTAAACTTTAGCTTATTCAGCAGCCTAAGATTTTTATATCCAAGTGAATTTGCCAGGCCCGATAGAATCACACTTGCAATGGCATAAATGAGCGCCTTTGATTGAACACTTTGTGACCTGTATCACTTTGCAACAAATCAACTTTAACCCCATGCTGCCATTAGCAAATAGTGATACTCTATATTCTCATTTGTTAATTTTGTAATCATAAGTCGATATCAATATATGCATTATTTATTGGCGCTAATCTTAAGCATTAGCTTCTTAACAACCACAGCCCATGCTAGCAACAGCAGTGAAGGCTGCGATAACAACAGCGACTGCATTGAAGTGGGTCGTTGGGATATTGGTATTGCTCTTGGCTATGGTGAGAAGTCTAATCCTCTTAAAGATTTTGATGATATTCCTCTTTACGCCATTCCTACCATTGCTTACTACGGTGATCAGTGGTTTTTTGATAATGGGAATATTGGTTACACTCTTACAGAGGGTGAGAACTATACGATCAATTTAGTCGGCACCTTTAGTACCGATCGTGCTTTCTTTTATCGTTGGGATCCCTCTAATATTTTTCTGCTGAAGGGAAATAGTGTCGAACGTGTAACGACTAAAGGCCCGACCATAATGGCCACTAGTAGCGAGCCAGAAATCGACACCAGCGAACTAACAAATAGAAACTTTACATATCTTGGCGGAGCAGAAGCTTTTCTTTACACAAGGTTTGGTATAGTTAAAGCGTCTGTTGCACATGATCTTTTTAATGTGCACAACGGAACAGAAGCTCAGCTCAAATGGCTGTACAATATTCCGCTAGACAGCTGGAATTTTGAGTTTGCTGCAGTGTTAGACTGGAAGAGCGAACAAGTCGTTGATTATTACTATGGTATCAGACCGAGTGAAAGCCCTTATTGGAGCGAGAAGTATCAAGCGGAGTCAGCTTTGAATCAAAGTATCGAATTTACAGGACAATATGTGTTAACTGAGAATTGGAGTTTGCTGCTTGTTGCTCGCTACACCGACATTGCTGATGCAATTGTTGATAGTCCTCTAGTCGAGAAAGATTACACAACTACCTATTTTGTAGGCGCAGCATACAGGTTTTAATATCAGTGCTATCGCTAACTAAAAAATTATTTCTCTGTTTTATTTTCTGCTCAGTATTGAGCGGCTACGCTGTCGCTGATGAAGAAGAACCATTGGCAGCAAGCCTAAGCCTATCTCCCGAGATTTGTATCACCAGTACAGATGAAGAAACCTGCAATACTGAAGTTGTACTTGGGTGGAAATTGTTGCACGACCGCCCCATTTGCATCCTTTCTGATTACAAAGAACTAAAGAAATGGTGCAACAGTTCACCAGATGTTAACTCTTTAGCGGTAAATATCAGTGCAAACAAAGATATTCAGTTTGTCATGATAGACAAAGATACCCACGAGACGCTTGCGGGTGTAAAATTAAAAGTTACTCAAGCTTCGTCGCCTCAGGTTAGGCGTCGCTACCGCAACCCATGGAGTTTATTCTAATGACCAACTCTCAATCTACGCATAGAGTCCTACTCGTAGAAGATGATATTCGTCTGGCCAACTTGATCGTAGATTACTTAAAATCGCATGGAATGCACGTCGAAGTCGAACGTCGCGGAGATACTGTCTTAACCCGCCTTATCAACTATAAACCTGACATTATCCTGTTAGATATAATGCTGCCAGGCATGGATGGCTTAACACTTTGTGAGAAGCTTCCAGACTACTTTGCCGGCCCTATCTTACTGATGAGCGCATTAGGTTCAAACGAAGACCAAATTAAAGGCCTAGAACTAGGTGCAGATGACTACGTGGTCAAACCGGTCGATCCAGCGCTATTAGTTGCCAGAATTAATAACTTGCTGCGTCGTCAAGCTAAGCCACCTCAAGTTGAATCTCACTGCTTAAGCTTTGGTAAACTAAGTATCGATCCACACACTCAAGCCATTCGCTTAGGCGAGACTGAAGTTGATCTGACTAGTCATGAGTTTGAACTGTTATGGTTACTCGCTTCTCAAGCTGGTCAAGTGATGAGCCGCCAGTATATCTATCAGTACTTGCTAAATATCGACTTTGACGGTAAAGATAGAAAGATAGATGTGCGTATTTCTCGCTTGAGAAAGAAACTGGGTGACAACATCGAAACACCTTTTAGGATTAAAACGGTTTGGGGACAGGGATATCTATTCGCACCGGAAGCATGGAATAACTAACTTTCAAGTTAGCCACAAATGAAGCGTCTATTTTTAAGTTTATATCTATTGTTAAGCCTAGGCTTTCTGGGTATAGGTTGGACGCTCGATAGTCTTTGGAAAAAGAATGTCGATCAAGAAGGTGCGCTAGACGCACCTTTAGTGGCTTTAGCGCAGGTGCTAAGCAAGCTGCCACACTCTGAGCGACATGAGATGCTCAAAAGCATCAATAACAATCCCAAATTCCCGCTAGCATTACTCGATGCCGATCAAGTTGCATTCTCAGAAGATCAAATGGTGCAAAATGATGCCGTGATCGCCACCCCCTATGATATCAACCATGAGTTACAATTTATTGCGGTAGGCGATCACATCCTAATGGCGGGGCCAATAGAGCTCGACCCTGACGCTAGTTTACGGGGTCTTTATAATATCTTCTTTTACTTGTCCCTAGCTTTTGTCGCCCTAATCTGGGTTTGGCCGCTCTCGAAAGATTTGAAAACCCTGCGTAATGCAACCAAGGAGTTTGGCCAAGCAAAGTGGAATACCCGCATTAAGCTGACTAAACGCTCTCAAGTATTACCACTAGCCACCACGTTTAATGATATGGCGGCCCACATCAGTGCGCTGATTGAAAACCAAAAGCATCTATCGAATGCTGTATCTCATGAAATACGAACACCGCTTGCTCGTCTTAAGTTTGCCCTAGCATTGATCCCACAATATTGTCTGCCGGAATCAGATCCCCAGCGCCGCCAAGCCTTTCTCGATGAGATGCAGATCGATATCAAGGAGATGGAGAACTTACTGCAAGAGCTGCTTACCTACGCAAGCTTAGAGACCCAAAGAGAGGGGCTACAGTTTGAGCGTTGTGAATTAAACAGTCTTGCGAAACAAACCATTAGCCGCTTACAGACACATCATTCAACAACGATAGAGCTGATTGAAACAGAAACCGCCGCGCAAATTATGGCTGAACCGTCTCTGATTGAGCGAGCTTTGCAAAATCTAATTACCAATGCCCAGCGCTTTTGCGTTGACAAAATCACAGTGGAAATAAGTGTTGCAGGAGAACAAGTTTTATTATCTGTGACTGATGATGGCGAAGGGATATTAGCGCAGGATCAGCTCAAAATTTTTGAACCCTTTTACCGCAGTGAAACCAGCACAAATGGCAATAAAGGTCATGGTTTGGGGTTAGCGATTATCAAGCGAATCATGGATCGACATCAGGGGAAGGTTACGCTAAAAAGTCAGCCAGGTTTTACCCAATTCACGCTGATTTGGTACAAAAGATAGCACTACAATAAACGTAACAGGTAATCCATTAATCTAGTTTAAAATCCTTTGAGTCGAGTGATTCTTCTGGCAATTCCTGAAAATCTAAACTCGGGTTTGCCTTCGCTCTTTCTTCAACCAATTGTGCCTTTCTCGCTTTTAACATTGCAAGTTGACGACGACGCTTACGCTGCTTACATAACCTAATAACATCAAATTTTTGCGCATCAGAAAACTCGAGCCACTTAAACCGTTCGTCTCGATTACGTAAACATCCTTTACAATATCCCCTCGCATCACTTTGGCAAACACCAATGCAGGGACAGGGAATTTCAAAAAACTCTAATTGTTCCACAGCCTAAACATATACCATGTAAGGATTAATACCAATTGCATTTGCAAAGTTTCTCAAGCCAATCTAACTAAAATGACTATACTTAATCTTTAATCCAATACAGTCATCGCACTAAATGGTTTAAAGTTGTAGGCTAGTAAATCAAAGGCGATGACCCCTAAAATGAGAGATTCGATCATGAATAAACTAAAACGTATTCTATTCACCTGCGCAATATCAATACCACTATTAGCCCAGTTTGGATGCAGCTCAACACCCAAAAATGATTATGATCTTAACTATAACTTTGCTGCGCTAAAGAGTTTTAGCCAAGCAAACCCAGCACAAACAACAGATCCTCTAAGCGCCGCTAGAATACAGCAATCGATTGCAACAGCCCTTACAACTCAGGGCTTTGTTCAACAAGATGATAAAGCAGACTTTCTAGTCACTTATGGATTTAGAGTTGATGATAAGCCGAAGGATTCTGGTTTTTCTATTGGCCTAGGCGCGGGCTCATGGGGCAGTTCAAGCGGCGGCAGTATCGGTACCAGCGTTGATGTACCTGTAGGCAGTGATACGGCTAAAATTCAAACTATCCAAATTGATATTCTCGACCCACAGACAAAGCAGCTTATTTGGCGAGGTAGCGACAAATTTAGCTTCGATGATGGTGGTGAAAAAAAAGCCCAAGAGACCAATGCCACAGTTAGCAAAATTTTGGCGCAATTCCCCCCCAAGAAAGAGCAGTAATACCAATCAGCATAAAG
>NZ_JBFRMK010000148.1:0-17255 GCF_041470405.1 Shewanella sp. 10N.286.45.A1 | reverse complement strand
ATGCAATTGGTATTACACAATCTACACATTCTATTTTTAGGCTGTAAATGCAAAGTGACATTAACTGCTAATACTTTGGTAGATGTTTGACCAGCTAATACTTGCTTTACGTTAGCGTAAACGTCACAGTGTGGAAATGTTGAGCGAGATCACATTTAGCGACTGAAAAGTGTGAGGCCGATGATAAATAGACTTTGAGCCAATAGCTTTAGGTTAAGTCATTGTTCTTAGATTTATTAATACTGATGTGAAAATAGAGTTTAAGCGTAAACCTCGCAGAGAATAAGCCTAATAGTATTACTGGAGTATTTATGAGTTCAGATCTGTCAAACCAAGATATCGTTATTGTTGCTGCTAAGCGCACGCCAATGGGTGGATTCCAAGGAGCGCTTGCAACCGTCGCTTCTCCAAAATTGGCGGCGACTGCGATTAAAGGTCTGATGCAGCACAGTGGTTTAGCGGGTGAGCAGGTAGATGAAGTACTAATGGGCTGTGTATTGCCAGCTGGTCTTGGTCAAGCGCCTGCGCGTCAAGCAACTCTTGGTGCTGATTTACCGCTATCGGTTGGTGCAACCACTGTCAATAAAGTGTGTGGTTCAGGTATGAAAACCGTGATGCTTGCTCATGATTTAATCAAAGCGGGCAGTGCCAATGTGGTGATTGCCGGTGGAATGGAAAACATGAGCCAAGCGCCTTATCTACTGGATAAAGCCCGCGGCGGTATGCGCATGGGTCATGGCAAAGTGCTTGATCACATGTTTCTTGACGGTTTAGAAGATGCTTACACCGGCGGCGCGATGGGCACATTTGCACAAAACACAGCCGATGATTTTAACTTAACACGTGAGCAAATGGATGGCTTTGCGCTCAGTTCGCTAGAAAAAGCTAACAATGCTATCGCAGCAGGCGCGTTCAATGCTGAAATTACGCCTGTAACCGTTGCTAATCGCCGCGGCGATGTGGTGGTTGATACCGATGAACAACCTGGTAACGCCCGCCCAGATAAAATCCCAACACTACGAGCAGCATTTGCCAAAGACGGCACGATTACAGCGGCTAACTCTAGCTCTATTTCTGACGGCGCAGCAGCGTTAATGCTAATGACCCGTGCACAGGCGAGCGAGCTTAAATTGGAAGTGATGGCCACTATCAAAGGCCACACAACCCACGCTCAAGAACCTTCAATGTTCACTACTGCGCCGGTTGGTGCGATGAATAAACTGTTAGACAAAGTGAGCTGGAGCAAAGATGAGGTTGATCTGTTTGAGATCAACGAAGCCTTTGCCATGGTCACCATGTTGGCAGTATCTGAGCTTGGGCTCGACGCAGAAAAAGTAAATGTTAATGGCGGTGCCTGTGCACTCGGTCATCCGATTGGCTGCTCTGGCGCACGTTTGCTGGTTACGCTTATCCATGCGCTAAAAGCACGCGGCCTATCTAAAGGCGTGGCGTCATTGTGTATTGGTGGCGGCGAAGCAACTGCAATGGCGATTGAGCTTTAAGCGCTATTGGACGTAAGGTTTGAATATTAGTAATCAACAAGACTCGATTTAACTAACAGCCTGCAAGCTAGCTTTGTACTCCAGCGCTAGCTTGTAAAACAAAATAATAAGGCGCTAGTTAAATCATCATTTTGCTCATCACTATCACAAATAGATGATGAAAATAGGAAGCGATATGACCACTCAAGTTAAGCACTACATCGATGGCGAATGGATTCTAGGTAATGGCGAGCAGCAGATCGCCGTCACTAACCCTGCTAATAACGAAACAATAGCAGTAGTAAATGCAGCACTTCCAAGTGAGGTCGAAACTGCGATTGCCAGTGCAAAAACAGCATTTAGCAGTTGGAAAGAGGTACCTGTATCTGAGCGTGCTCGCGTTATGCTTAGGTACCAACATTTGCTAAAAGAACACCACGACGAGATTGCAACCATCCTTGCACAAGAGACGGGTAAAACCTTCGATGATGCAAAAGGTGATGTTTGGCGTGGTATCGAAGTTGCTGAGCATGCATGTAACATCGCTTCAATGATGATGGGCGAAACCGTTGAAAACGTTGCCCGTTCGATTGACACTTATAGCTACACCCAGCCTTTAGGCGTGTGTGCTGGTATCACTCCATTTAACTTCCCAGCGATGATCCCACTATGGATGTTCCCGCTGGCGATTGCTTGTGGTAACACTTTCATTCTTAAGCCGTCTGAACAAGATCCTATGACGCCGCAACGACTGATTGAGCTGTTTGAACAAGCGGGCGCACCAAAAGGTGTGGTGCAGCTAATTCACGGTGATAAGACAGCGGTTGATATTGTGTTACGTCACCCTGACATCAAAGCCATCTCATTTGTGGGTTCAGTGAATGTTGGCCAGTACATCTATAAAACCGGTACTGACAACCTTAAGCGCGTGCAAGCGTTTGCTGGCGCTAAAAACCACTGCGTGATCATGCCTGATGCTAACAAACAGCAAGTGATTAATAACCTGGTTGGCGCATCAGTTGGTGCGGCAGGTCAGCGTTGTATGGCGCTTTCGGTTGCCGTCTTTGTTGGCGCAGCAAAAGAGTGGATCCCAGAACTTAAAGAAGCGATCGCTAAGGTTAAGCCTGGTCTTTGGGATGACAAAGATGCCGCTTACGGTCCGGTCATTAGTCCTGCAGCTAAGCAACGTGTGGTTGGCCTTATCGCTCAAGGGATTGAAGAGGGCGCAGATTGCTTACTCGATGGCACAAACTTCACCGTTGAAGGTCATGAGTCAGGTAACTGGGTAGGTCCTACCATGTTCGATAAAGTCACTACAGATATGAGTATCTACAAAGAGGAGATTTTTGGCCCAGTACTGTGTTGTATGAACGCTGAAACTCTAGAAGATGCAATTGCGATAGTTAACGACAGCCCATACGGTAACGGTACTTCAATCTTTACCGCCAGTGGCGCCGCAGCGCGTAAATATCAACATGAAATTGAAGTCGGCCAAGTGGGTATTAATGTGCCTATTCCTGTGCCCCTACCGTTTTTCTCATTTACTGGTTGGAAGGGCAGCTTCTACGGCGACCAACACGCTTATGGCAAGCAAGCTGTGCGTTTCTACACTGAGACTAAGACCATTACTGCGCGCTGGTTTGAGTCTGATATCGCTGTGGCATCAGCGCCAAACATGACTATTGATCTTAAGTAAAAGCACAAGTTAATTGCCACCTCAATGAGGTGGCAATGTTCGTTTAGATAGCAGCTTTCCAGCCTAGCAAAACGAACCCTTTAATAATGAATAGAGGTCAGCAGTGGCTGGGAACATCCATCCGCTAGCTAAAGACCCTTAGCCTATATTGCAGCAGCAATCATAAAGGCAATAGACAGTATTGTACCAAGTACAACAGGAGTACCCAGATGGACTTTAATCTGAATGACGACCAACGCCAGTTTGCAGATCTTGCACAGCAGTTTTCTACCGAAGAGTTAGCCCCTTTTGCAGCCAAGTGGGATGAAGAGCATCATTTTCCTAAAGATGTCATTCAAAAAGCCGGCGAGCTAGGATTCTGCTCACTATATTCGCCAGAATCAGAAGGCGGTATGGGGTTGTCACGTCTCGACTCATCGATTATTTTTGAGCAACTCGCGATGGGCTGTACCGCCACGACCGCGATGCTAACCATTCACAACATGGCCACTTGGATGGTCACTAGCTTTGGCTCGCAAACATTACGCGATGAATGGTCTGAACAACTTACTAGCGGCGAAAAACTGGCATCGTACTGCTTAACGGAGCCGGGTGCTGGTAGCGACGCGGCATCACTGCAAACTAAAGCGGTGCGTGATGGTGATGATTACCTGATCTCAGGCTCTAAAGTATTTATCTCGGGTGCTGGCGCAACGGAAATGCTGGTTGTGATGTGCCGTACTGGCGAAGCGGGTCCTAAGGGGATCTCTGCCATTGCGATTCCTGCAGATGCTGATGGCGTGAGTTATGGCAAAGCGGAAGACAAGATGGGCTGGAATGCGCAGCCAACTCGCCAAATCACCTTTGACAATGTACGCGTACCAGTAAGCAACCTTCTAGGCGAAGAGGGACAAGGTTTTACCTTCGCAATGAAGGGGCTTGATGGCGGTCGAATCAATATTGCCACCTGTTCAATTGGTACCGCTCAAGCTGCACTAGAGCGTGCAACTGAGTACATGAATGAGCGTAAGCAGTTTGGTAAACCTTTGGCAGCCTTTCAAGCGCTGCAGTTTAAATTAGCGGATATGGCAACTGAACTGGTTGCAGCAAGACAACTGGTACGTTTGGCCGCCTTTAAACTGGATCAACAAGATCCTGAAGCGACCGCATATTGCGCCATGGCCAAACGTTTCGCGACGGATATTGGCTTCCAAGTGTGTGACGCAGCGCTGCAGATCCACGGTGGTTACGGTTATATTCGTGAATACCCATTAGAGCGCCATGTACGTGATGTTCGAGTGCATCAGATCTTAGAGGGAACCAACGAAATTATGCGTTTGATTATTTCGCGTCGTTTACTGGATGAAAATGCTGGCGCTATTTTGTAAGCGTTAGGCTTTTCATCGTCGAATAAAATTATTTAAAAGGAGTTTCCATGTCACTGTTATTAGAAAAAATTGTCGGCCATACAGCGGTTATCAGCATGAATAACCCGCCTGCAAACACATGGACAGCACAAAGCTTACAAGAGCTTAAAGCAAAAGTACTTAAACTCAATGACAACAAAGACGTGTATGCGTTAGTGATTACAGGTGAAGGGGAAAAGTTCTTCTCTGCTGGTGCCGATCTTAAACTGTTTGCTGATGGCGATAAGAGTAACGCTGCAGATATGGCGCGTTACTTTGGTGAAGCGTTCGAGACTTTGAGCGCCTTTCGTGGGGTATCGATTGCGGCGATTAATGGTTACGCCATGGGCGGTGGTTTAGAGGTCGCGCTTGCCTGTGATCTGCGTATATGTGAACAGCAAGCACAGATGGCATTGCCTGAAGCTACCGTTGGTCTACTTCCTTGTGCGGGCGGTACCCAAAACCTAACAGCATTAGTCGGCGAAGGTTGGACTAAACGTATGATCCTCTGCGGTGAGCGCATTAAGTCGGCTAAAGCTGAAGCGATAGGCTTAGTTGAAGAGGTGGTTGCTACCGGGGAAAGCTTTAACGCGGCCATGGCGCTTGCGGAAAAAGTAGCCAATCAAAGCCCGAGTAGCGTGGCAGCATGTAAACGTTTAGTACAGGCGGGCCGCACAATGCCGCGCGCTGAGGCGTTGCCACTAGAGCGCACTGAGTTTGCTGATCTGTTTGATACCGAAGATCAAACCGAAGGTGTTAGCGCATTTTTAAATAAGCGCAAAGCAGTTTGGAAGAACGGCTAATGACGACAAACTCTAATACGCAAAGTAACAGCGTGGTGTTCCAAACTTTGGGCACTGTGTCAGGTAAGCAGATAGGTGTCGCCACGCTTAATATTGAGAAAGCGCTAAATGCGTTGAATATTGAGATGGTAGAGGCACTGACTCATCAATTAAGCCAATGGCGCAGTGACAATAATATTGCCGCAGTGGTATTAGATGGCGCTGGAGAAAAGGCTTTTTGCGCTGGCGGTGATGTGAGAGCCATTTATCACGCTGCAGTTGCCACTCCAGGTGAAGTTACCGCTCAAGCCACTGAGTTTTTTAGCCAAGAGTATCAGCTCGATTACCTACTCCATACCTTTGGCAAGCCTGTCGTGGTTTGGGGCGATGGCATCGTCATGGGCGGTGGGCTAGGTTTGATGGCAGGCGCAAGCCATAGAATCGTCACTGAGCACTCACGTATTGCGATGCCGGAAGTCACTATTGGCTTATATCCCGATGTTGGTGGCAGCTACTTTTTGAACCGTATGCCGGGTAAAGCGGGTTTGTTCCTAGGAATGACCGCCTACAATATGAATGGCGCTGATGCCCATTATGTCGGCATCGGTAACCACTATCTCAATCGTGATGATAAAGCGCTGCTATTTGATGCGATGGCAACTATTGATTGGTCAGACGATAAAGCGAGCAACCATCAAAGACTGCATGTGCTTATCGACGCTATGCAAGCAGACTGTAAAACACCGTTAGCGCAGAGTCAGCTGCAAGTCCATCAAGCGCAAATCGATGAGCTAATGAGCGGCGACTTACCAGCCATTATTGAACGCGTAAGCTCACTTGATAGCGAGACTAAAGAGGCGCAACCTTGGCTAGCCAAAGCCTGCAAAGTGATGCTTGCTGGTAGCCCAATCAGTTTGGCATTGGTACACAAACAGGCTCAGCTTGGCACTGAAATGACCTTGGCTGAAGTGTTTAAGTTTGAATTAGGCTTAAGTGTTAATTGCTGCGCTAAAGCAGACTTTGCTGAAGGTGTACGCGCACTGCTTATCGATAAAGATAGAAATCCAAATTGGCTCTATAAAGACGTGGCCTCAGTACCCAATGAACTGTTGGTGTCATTGATGCAGTCACCTTGGGATGAAAATGGTCATCCATTAAGGCTACAGAGCTAAATTACTTGTACAAAGGAAAGATTAACGCACTTGTAAAAGTGCCCAGGAGCAAAAGATGAGTACTGTTGCATTTATTGGTTTAGGAAACATGGGCGGCCCAATGGCCGTTAATCTAATTAAAGCTGGCTTTACCGTTAGAGTGTTTGACTTGGTTCCTGCGGCGATGCAAGCGTTAGCCGAGCAAGGCGCACTTACTGCAACAAGTGCATGTGGCGCTGCTGCAGGTAGTGATATCGTGGTAACTATGTTGCCAGCGGGCAAGCACGTTCGCAGTCTTTATGTTGGCGATGCTGATAACAAAGGCCTTATTGATGTGGTTGGCGCTGGTACCTTGCTGATTGATTGCTCGACTATTGATGCAGACAGTGCTCGTTTTGTGGCAAGTCATGCTGCTGATAAAGGTCTTGAGTTTATTGATGCGCCAGTCTCTGGCGGCACCGCAGGCGCTACCGCTGGCACTCTGACCTTCATTTGTGGTGGTACTGATAACGCCTTTGAACAAGCACAAGGCGTACTCACCGCAATGGGGGCGAATATCTTCCATGCTGGCGGCGCTGGAGCTGGCCAAGTTGCCAAAATCTGTAATAACATGCTGTTGTCGGTATTGATGGTAGCAACGTCAGAATCTTTACAGATGGGCGTCGATCACGGGCTTGACCCAAAAGTGCTTTCTGACATCATGAAGGTCAGTAGTGGTGGTAATTGGACGCTAGATAAATATAATCCTTGTCCAGGAGTGATGGACTCGGTACCGTCATCCAACGATTATCAAGGTGGCTTTATGGTCGACTTGATGGTGAAAGACTTAGGATTGAGCCAAGAAGCGGCATTGTTATCTAATTCAAGCACGCCCATGGGCGCATTAGCGCGTAGCTTTTATGTGAATCATGCACGCCAAGGCAACGGTAGAAGAGATTTTTCGAGTATTTTTGAGCAGTTTGCTCCTAGCTCATCAGAGCAATCAACAAACAAAAAATAAAGGGTAATTCAATGGATTTAAAAGATAAGGTAGTTGTTATTACTGGCGGTGCTGGTGGACTAGGTTACGCAATGGCGGAAAATTTAGCGGCCGCAGGTGCAAAGCTAGCACTTATCGATGTTGACCAAGAGAAGCTGGAAAAGGCTTGTGCCAACCTTGGTGCAACCACAGAAGTTCAAGGTTACGCACTAGATATTACCGACGAAGAAGATGTTTTTTCTGGTTTTCAGTTTATTAAAGAAGATTTTGGTCAAGTTAATGTACTGATCAACAACGCAGGTATTTTGCGTGATGGCTTAATGCTAAAAGCCAAAGAGGGGCAGGTGATTGATCGCATGTCTTTCGACCAGTTCCAGTCGGTGATTAATGTGAACCTAACTGGCACATTCCTATGTGGCCGTGAAGCGGCCGCAGCGATGATCGAAACTGGCCAAGAGGGCGTGATTATAAACATCTCTAGTCTGGCCAAGGCAGGTAACATGGGGCAGTCAAACTACTCAGCTTCTAAAGCTGGCGTAGCGGCGATGAGTGTCGGTTGGGCTAAAGAGCTTGCGCGTTATAATATCCGCAGTGCAGCAGTCGCACCTGGGGTCATTGAAACTGAAATGACAGCGGCAATGAAACCTGAAGCGCTAGAGCGTCTGGAGAAAATGGTGCCTGTTGGCCGTTTAGGTCAAGCTGAAGAGATTGCATCAACAATACGCTTTATCATTGAAAACGACTATGTCAATGGTCGTGTATTTGAGATTGATGGCGGTATTCGTTTGTAATTTCAGCTTCAACAACATTAACGGGCTTAGGCCCGTTTTTTATGGCAATACTCGCGACTGAACGGACGCCAATTGAACTTTAGCCAAGGTATAAGCCATAATATACCTAGATGTTACTATTAAAGGAGTGTGGGGTTTAGATGGAGTGGTTAGAGAAAACGACCAAATGGATGATGCTTATTGTTGGCACTTGTGGCCTGCTGGTGATCTATTTCGGCTTTTTTTATTTGATGTTTAATGGACGAAGCACCGCCGTTATTCCTTGGTATATTTTGATTTCTCCGTGGATATGTATCTACTTTGGCCTAAAACAACGCACCCAAATTGAAGTTATACGCTGGTTTACGAGCAAGTTCAGCCGCAAACAACTCTAAGCTAAAGCTATACGACTCATAAAGCCTCTATACTGGATAGCAAGCAACCGATCCCTTTGGATTAAATACATTTAATTGCCGTTTCATTAATGCAGTTGATATAATCGCCATATTAGCTTTATCATCACTCTAAGATTGAAAGCAACTTCATCACTCATATGATTTCTAGGCGGCCAATGAGATTTATATTTGCATCGATATTAACTGCTACCTTGTTATTAGCCATTACCGGTTGTGACGTTTCGCCAACAAAACAACCCAAAGTCGCCGATTCTGAAGCGCTGCCCGATGGGGTTCAGGTGGCTGATTATGGTAGCTGGAAATCCCCGGTTGATGCGGAGCATGTATACGACCTCTCAGACAGCATTGGTGAGCTGCAAGTTACCACTGGCAGTATCTATTTCACTATACGTGATGAAAGTAATGAAGGGCGTCGTGGCGTTCAACGCATAGAAGAAAATGGCACGGTTACCGAAGCCATCCCATCGAATTTTGATATAGGCAGCCGAGTACACGAATATGGTGGTGCTCCCTTTGTTGCTATTGGCAATAGCTTGTTTGCCACTAAATACTCCGACCAACTGTTATACCGCATTGCGCCCAATCAAACGCCGTTTGCATTAACGCCCCCCGGAACGCGCCATGCTGACTGTATATCAAACTCTAGAGCTTCCCGTTTAATATGTGTACGTGAAGACCATCGAGAGGCTGGCAAAGTCACAAATCAGCTGGTGGGTATTAATTTAAGTTATGCCGATGAAGGCGAGGTACTGGCTACTGGCGCCGACTTTTACTCAACCCCTGTATTGTCACCCGATCAAACTCAATTAGTCTGGGTGACCTGGCAACACCCTAATATGCCATGGGATCACACCCAGTTATGGCTTGGCGATGTTGATAACAAGGGCGCTGTTATTAATGTAAAACAGGTGGCAACGGAGCAGTCAGGCTCGATTATTCAGCCACTTTTTAGCCCTAGTGGGCAGCTGTACTTTATCGCCGATTATAGTAATTGGTGGAATATTTACCGTTTAAATGAGCTGGGGCAAGCTGAAATTGTATTGGCACAGGAAGGGGAGTTTGCTGTTGCTAATTGGCATCTAGGTAATCACAACTATGCCTTTGAAAGTGAGCAGACGATAGTTGCAAGTTACAACCATGAGGGGCAAGCTGGCTTAGTTCGAATCGACACTGAAAGTGGCGTAACAGAACCTATCGCGGTTGATTTTGCTGATATCGCTTATGTCACTAAAAGTGACGATGGAGTGATTTTTGTTGGCTCTAAAGAGACACCTGAAAAAGGCATTTATAAAGTGCAAGGTCGCGCAGCACAGCTGATGTATGCGCCAAACTTGGCCGTTATGGACCCCAACTTTATCTCAAGAGCTGAAAGCGTTAGCTTTAAAACGGGCGATCGCGACACCGCGTACGGCTATTTCTACAAACCCGAGAACCCCAATTTTCAAGCGCCTGCAGGGCAAGAGCCGCCGCTAGTGATGTTTCTGCACCGTGGCCCGACTGCACAAGCAAGTCGAGTGTTTAGGCGCGATATTCAATATTGGACCAGCCGCGGTTTCGCCGTTTTTGATCTTAACTATCGTGGCAGCACAGGCTTTGGCAGAGATTACCGCAATAGTTTATATGGCAAGTGGGGCCGTTCGGATGTAGAGGATGCTGTGCGCGCTGCGGGTTTCCTCGTTAATAGAGGTGATGTAGACGGCCGTAAGCTGGCGATTAGAGGTTCACGGGCGGGTGGTTTTACTGCACTGTCAGCGGTTGCTTATTACAGTACTTTTGGGGCGGCGGTGAGTTATTCAGGTATTAGTGACGCCCAGTCATTTAGACGACATTCCAATAAGTTTGAAAGTAACTATTTAGAAAGACTGATTGGAACCGTCGACAACTATAAGTTGCGTTCGGCAATGAATAACTTATCAGGGATTAATGAGCCGTTGCTGCTCATTCAAGGGGTGAATGATTCATTGATCCCCGCAGAGCAAACATTGCAGCTTTATAATGCAGTCAAACGCAAAGGCACGCCGGTTGCCTATCTAGAGTTTAATGATGATGCCGCTAATCGCGTCTCGCCTGAAAGTAAAAAGCGGGCACTCGAATCTGAGTTATCTTTCTATGGTCAGGTGTTTGGCTTTAAGCCTGCAGGGGAATCCCCGACGCTTATTATTGAGAACATCGCTAACTTAAAGCGCAGGTAACTATCCCCGTTAGATTATTAACGGGTTGGGTTCAACCCCTTTAAAATAGCGCAGTTGGGTTGTTGCCCGCCTTTACAGTCATGGATTAAATGCTGCAGCTGATTTTTCAAATTAGTCAGGTGCGCAATCCTTTGCGCTACATCCTCAAGGTGATGTTGCGCTAACGCTTTTACATCGGCGGCATTACGCTGGCTATCTTGCTGCAAATCGAGCAGCGCTTTACAATCTTCTAAGGTAAAGCCGAGTGCGCGGCAATGCTGTATAAAACTCAAAGCATCAATCTGTGCTTGGCCATACTCTCGGTAGCCGTTGTCGTTTTTTACCCCCTCCACCAGACCGATATCATGGTAGTAACGAATGCTCTTTACTGACAAATTTGTCAGTTTTGCCACAGCGCCTATCTTCATTATTGCCCCACTCAAAAATAAATTGCATTGATGTTTGACTCTCCCCTTATGGGAGACATTACGCTTAATACATCAAAGGTACAAATATTAATCAGATCTGGAGCAGAACTATGCAATCAATCACCCTCTATGTGCCCAGTATGAGCTGTGCAAGCTGTGTCGCCAAAATCGAGTCAGCGTTTACGCAGACTAATAACCAAACAAAACTAAATGCTGATATTAGCGCTAGAGTAAACCTTGCAGATAAGCAGGTGCAGGTCTTCGGTGAGATAGCCGCAGACAAAGCCATTGCCTTGGTTGCAGCCGTTGGCTATCAGGCTGAGCTGCTACAAGATCCACGCAAAGGCGCACAGCAGAAACAGCGCGATGAAGCAAAAGAGTATAAAGTTCGCATTATTCAAGCTGCCATCGGCCTTGGCTTAGGCGTGCCATTAATGTTGTGGGGCTTACTTGGCGGCGAAATGATGGTCAATAGCCCGACCCAGCAACTAAGTTGGGGCATTGTTGGCTTAGTGACGTTACTGGTAATGGCAACCACTGGACGGCATTTCTATCAAGGCATGTGGCGCGCCATAAAAGCGCGCAGCGCGAACATGGACACCTTAATTGCACTCGGTACCAGCGCAGCATGGGTTTATTCAATGTTGGTGGTCACTGCGCCGCAATGGTTCCCTGCAGATACGCGTCATGTCTATTTTGAAGCGAGCGTGATGATCTTGGGCTTGATCAACCTCGGCCATGCTCTGGAGCTTAGAGCCCGGGGAAAAACCAGTGAAGCGGTGCAGCGCTTACTAGGTATGCAAGCCAACACTGCAATTCGGATAACCGATGCAGGCGATGAGGAGGTTGAGATAAACCAAATTAAGCTAGGCGATAAGTTACGCTTAAGACCCGGCGCCAAAGTGGCACTCGATGGCGAAATTGTTAGCGGGCAAACATTGATCAATGAATCGATGTTAACCGGCGAGCCAGTGCCAGTGCACAAAGCTGAGGGTGACAGTGTTAATGCCGGTACAGTTAATGGTAATGGCAGTTTGATTTATCGGGTCACCGCGGGTGAGCGTGACACTAAACTGGCCAAAATTATCGAGCTAGTACAGCAGGCGCAAACATCCAAAATGCCGATAGGCCGTTTAACCGACAAAATATCCGCCTACTTTGTACCAGCAGTTATCGTTATCGCACTAATATGCGCCATTATTTGGTACCTAGCAGGCCCTGCACCAGCATTGTCACATGCGTTAGTCGTGCTCACTAGTGTGCTTATTATTGCGTGCCCCTGTGCACTTGGGCTAGCAACACCTATGTCGATCATGGCGTCAGTGGGACGTGCTGCAAAGATGGGAGTGCTGGTTAGAAATGGCGAGGCGTTGCAAACCGCCAGTAAAGTCACAACCGTAGTGCTAGATAAAACCGGCACGGTTACTCAAGGTGCGCCGCAGGTAACCGAATTTATTATGCTACAGCCACAAATGGATGAACAAAGCCTTCTCAGTGATGTGGCCACGTTAGAACAACATTCTGAACATCCGCTCGCGAGTGCAATTTTAACCAAAGCCAAACAGTCGAATGCGACCCTGCTAGAGCCTGAGCTATTCACTAACCTACAAGGGCGAGGTATTACAGGCAAGGTAAAGGGCGCACAATACGCGATTGGTAACCTGAGCTTAATGCAGCATATCGGTACCGATGATGTCTCTGCCCACCAACCGCAAATATCTCGGTTAACAAGCTTGGGTAAAACGCCAGTATTTGTCGCTAAAAATCAGCATTTAGTCGCGATCATCGCAATAAGCGATCCAATTAAAGAGGATGCTGTTGCAGCCATAAGCGCAATGAAAAGCAGTGGCCTCAAGGTGGTGCTATTAACTGGCGATAATCAACAAACAGCCAATGCTGTGGCAGATGTCGTTGGCATTAGTACAGTATTTGCCAATGTGTTACCCGAGCAGAAACAGCAAAAAGTGCTAGAGTTGCAACAAAAGGGTGAGGTGGTCGCCATGGTGGGTGATGGTATCAATGATGCGCCTGCATTAATGAGTGCGGATATTGGCCTTGCCATGGGCAGTGGTACGGATATCGCCATCGAAAGCGCAGATTTTACGCTTTTGTCAGCAAGATTGATGGTGGTTGCAGAGACTCTAATGCTTGCAAAAGCCAGCATGAGAAACATCAAACAAAATTTATTTGGCGCCTTTATTTATAACAGTTTAGGGATCCCGCTTGCAGCTGGCGTGTTGTTTCCATTTACCGGTTTATTACTAAGTCCTGTGGTCGCTGGCGCCGCAATGGCGCTGTCATCACTCACTGTGGTCAGCAATGCAAATAGATTGCGTAAGGTAAAGCTGGTTTAACGTTATAGACAGAGATAAAAGCTGATTACAGTTATAGCCAACTTTTTAATAGTTATCTCATTCGCTGAGGACGATCGCAGTTGATAATTTAGGCTAGAATGCTATAGTATCGCGCTTAATTTTATAGGCTGTGCGCCCACTTGCGTGAGTCTTCGACCAGTAAGTTGAGGTGGAGTAAAGCACTCTACTCGATTTACTGGTTTTTGTTTTATCTATGATCTCTTTAAGTCATATAACCAAAAGCGGAATGTCACTTTGATTACTACAGCTAACATCACCATGCAGTTTGGCTCTAAGCCACTGTTTGAAAACATCTCAATTAAGTTTGGCGGCGGCAACCGTTACGGTTTAATCGGCGCCAACGGTTGTGGTAAATCAACCTTTATGAAGATCCTTGCCGGTGATCTTGAGCCAACTTCTGGTAACGTTTCATTAGATGTTAATGAGCGTTTAGGTAAGTTGAGCCAGAACCAGTTTGGTTACGAAGAGTTCAACGTGGTTGATACCGTGATCATGGGGCACGCTGAGCTTTGGGAAGTGAAGAAAGAGCGAGATCGTATCTACTCTCTACCTGAAATGACTGAAGAAGACGGCATTAAAGTTGCTGATCTTGAGATGGAATTTGCAGAGATGGACGGTTACACCGCTGAATCTCGCGCTGGCGAACTGCTAATGGGCGTAGGTATTGGCGTTGACCAGCACTTTGGTCTAATGAGCGAAATTGCACCGGGCTTTAAGCTACGAGTGCTATTGGCACAGGCGCTATTCTCAGATCCTGATGTACTGCTACTAGACGAACCAACCAACAACTTGGACATCGACACTATTCGTTGGTTGCAAGAGATGCTGAACCAACGTAACAGCACCATGATTATCATCTCGCACGATAGATATTTCTTGAACTCTGTATGTACTCACATGGCTGACTTGGATTACGGTGATATCCGCGTATTCCCAGGCAACTACGATGAGTACATGATGGCTGCACAACAGTCGCGTGAGCGCTTGATGTCTGACAACGCTAAGAAGAAAGCACAGATTGCTGAGCTTCAAGGCTTCGTAGCACGTTTCTCCGCTAACGCATCTAAAGCAAAGCAAGCCACATCGCGTGCTAAGCTAATCGACAAGATTAAGCTTGATGAAGTTAAAGCTTCTAGCCGTGTGAACCCGTTTATCCGTTTCGAGCAAGAGAAGAAATTGTTCCGTAACGCGTTAATCGTTGAAGAGCTAAGTAAAGGCTTTGACGAGCAGCTGTTTAAAGATCTTAATATCATTGCCGAAGTGGGTGAGCGTATCGCCATTTTGGGTGACAACGGTGTGGGTAAAACTACCTTGTTACGTACATTAGTACACGATATCCCACAAGATAGCGGCACTATTCAATGGTCTGAAAACTCATCGATTGGTTACTACGCCCAGGATCATGAGTCAGATTTCGAAAACGACATGACCTTGTTTGAGTGGATGAGCCAGTGGCGCAAGCCAGAAGATGATGACCAATCAGTACGTGGTTACTTAGGCCGTATGCTATTTGGCTCTGACGATATTAAAAAGTCAGTCAAAGTGCTTTCTGGTGGTGAAAAGGGTCGTATGTTGTTCGGTAAGCTTATTATGCAAAAGCCAAACATCTTGCTACTTGATGAGCCAACCAACCACATGGATATGGAATCAATTGAGTCGCTCAACAACGCACTTGAGATGTATGAAGGTACATTGCTGTTTGTTAGTCATGACCGTGCATTCGTATCATCACTGGCTAACCGTATTATTGAGATCACACCAAATGGTGTAAATGATTTCAAAGGCACATACGATGAGTTCCTAGTGAGCAAAGGTGTTGTTGAAGGTTAATCCTTTAAACATGATTTTTGACTAAAAGCCCGATGATGTCGGGCTTTTTTGTGCCTGAAACATTTATATTTGGTAACCTAGAAATGAAGGCTGATCACATTTTCAGTTAAATGTTTCAACTATTCTTTACTTATACAGTCAGGCAAGTTTTTTAGCATCGATATACAGCCTTAACCTACTATATCTGATAAGCGGTCAAAAGGACTGATTGTTCCAGCTCTATTTTGCCCAAGAACATGTGTGTAAATTTCTGTCGTTCGCAGATCTTTATGCCCTAATAACTCTTGTACTGTTCGTATATCACTGCCCTGCGCCAATAGCTGTGTAGCAAATGAATGGCGAAAAGTGTGGGCTGTCACTCTTTTTTGAACATTACTTTTTATCACAGCGTTTCTCAGGTTTTTCGAGAAACTCGACTCATGAACATGATGACGACAAAGGTAACCGTCAATGGGGTGGTAACAGGTCGTTGTCGATGGAAATAGGTACTGCCAACTCAAGTCTTTTAATACTGTTTTGTATTTTCGGTGTAAAGCAGAAGGAACCGAAGTGAGGCCATTTCCATTATTTAAGTCATTTTCATGGATTTTATTGACCAACTGTATTTGGTTTTGCAAGGGTTTATTTAATTGCTTAGGTAATAGTGTATATCGATCTTTTGCCCCTTTCCCTCTAAAAACAAACAAAGATTGAGCCTCAATATTCACGTTTTGTATTCTTAATGATAAAGCTTCCCGCAGCCTTAACCCGCAACCATATAACAATGAGGTGAGTAACCAATATGGAGTAGTAAGTTTCGTTAGTATCGATGCGACCTCGATAGGTGTTAATACTGTTGGTAAGTTCTTTGGCTTTTTAGCATAGCCATATTTTAAACCTTCAAACTCAATACTGAGCACATGTTTGAACATAAAAATTAATGCACATAAGGCTTGGTTTTGTGTTGCCGAACTGACACCACGATTACAGCCAAGAAACGTGAGAAATTGCTCAATATGGCAGCCTTGCATATCTTTTGGGTGCATATACTGATGAAACCTAATGAAATAACGTACCCAATACAGATAGCTTTTCTCAGTTCTCAAACTGTAATGTTTAGTTCTTAACACTTGCCGAATAGATTCAATAAAAGATGATGACATGGCGCTCTTGCCTATGAGTGCTGTATGTATATACAGTTATAATAGATGTTGTACATTTTTGCCAATATTTGGGGTTAAAAAGGAAAGGTACTTGAATTGCTGGGTTGTTAAGTAACTGTTTTAAGTGGGTTATTTGTAGTGGTTAACTCTAAGGATATCACAAATATTCAAATTCTGACTTTCACGATTAGAAGTGTTAGCAAAAGTACTGGTAATGACGGCATAAAGCATTGAATTTGTGTCCATTTCAGGTTAGCTTGTTAACATTAAAGTAACTCGGCTGTCTGTTCTTATTCGGAATTCAGCCTAATATACTGTTATGTTGCAAGGAAGGTATGGAGTGTTGGTAAAGTTACAGAAGCATATATTTTCACTGTCTTTCGTATGCATAATTCTATTTTTTATTTTACATTACCTTGGTTACAACAAAGAGTCGCTAATAACCATTTACTTGTTTTTGTGTGTTTGGGGTGTTGAAAAATGCTTATCTTGGCAGCTGGGTTATAAAATAGGAGTTGCTCCGATGGTAACTATACCTGCAAAAGCCAATAGCCAAATTAGGTTACTTGGGCTAAGTTGGGGTGTATTTGTTTTAGCTTTGGGTATTTATAATTTATTCAGTGTATTAGCAACATAACGTATAAGGATA
>NZ_JBFRMK010000147.1:0-27640 GCF_041470405.1 Shewanella sp. 10N.286.45.A1 | reverse complement strand
AACTGGTCAAATACTTAATGCAATTGGCATTACTCCTTGCTTACGTTTAAGCGCTGACCTATCAGCAGATATAAAAAAGGCTAACTTATTAAGTTAGCCTTTTTAAATAGTCCCAAATTAAAGCCTTATGACTTCATTTTTCGTCTAATCCAAACTACTGGTAACAACAGCAATGCCATCCAGCCTGCAGAACCGCCATCATCAACCTTTTCAGCATTAGTCACTGAAGTAACAGCCGTTGTAGTATCAGAGTTACCATTTGAATCCGAAACTGTTAGCTCAAATGATAATATAGCGCCTTCAGCATCCACTTTTGGTGCTTCAAACATGAATGACTCAGCAGCATCATCAAATAAGACCGGTAATCCACCTGTTTGCGACCACTTATAAGTCAGTTTATCATCGTTACCATCGTAAGATGCTGAACCATTTATATTGATAGTTTGACCTTCGACTCCCCGACTAGGTGCATCAACCATTGCTACAGGAGCAACTTCTTGAACACCGAACTTGAATGTCTTATCTATTTCATCTCCGTCAAACGCATTAGTTAGCTTAAGAGCATAAGCTGAACCCGCTTTAGTTGGGATGAGGTCGAAGCCAACAGAAAGGTTTTGACCTGAAGCCGCTTCTTGAACAACAGTCCAGGTGATGCTATTACCATCTTGTACGCCATCGTTAGAGATATTAGCAACTTTGTGACCAGCTGACATCTGAGCAGAGAATGAATACTCTTTATCTTCATCACTAAAGTTAGGCGCTACATCAAAACTAACTCGACTTGCCACTCCAGCAGGCATTGCATCAGACAGGTTAGCCATCATGTTAACGTCATCTGTGCGATTGATGTCGTAAATCACTTCAGCAATGCTGCTATTGTCGCCAGATTCGACATGCATTATGCCAAACGCATCTTCATCAGTATCCCAATTAATAGTTAAGCTAAATTCAGACTCTGATTCATCGACATCGACCGTAACATCATCACTTAAAGCAGCTTGAACAGATTCGATTGACATGATACGAAGTTCAACATCATCAGTTCCGCCCGGTGTATGTGACTTATAACCATCAACGACAAAATAGTAGTCTCCAGCTGGGAAATCTCTAAAAATAAGTGATTCACTAGCGTCCGGACCAGCACTGCTTGCTACTTGTTCGAATTCATTATCAAGTACTCTAAGATCTACATCTGACGCAGTTTTTGATGAAGTTACGATCTTAACAAATCGAAGGTCTTCAGGGAAATTTAGCGCCAAGAAGTCCAAGCCGTCTTCTGCCACTGACAACTCAGTAGGTTTGATTAAATCAGAGAACTTGTCATAGGTTTTTACTTTAATGTTGCTTAGTTCGGTAGATACAAAGCCAGACAGAGTAACACTACCTTTTTCACGACCGGCTGTAATTGTAAAGTTATTTGGAAGGTTATGCCCGTTGGACTTAACTGCAACAGGTAGTTTTGCTTCAGGCATTCCCTCAGACATTAGCTTGATGTTTGCGAAGTTCCAACCTTTGCTAGCTGCAGAAACGTTAGCTTTAACGGTCAGCTCTTGCGTTTCACCCTCTTTCAGTTCGAAAGAAGCTGGCGTTACAGACAAAACTAAACCATCAGTTACGCCCATTGTGCTTGCAGTCCAAGTGCCATCTTTAGTCGCTTTGACGGTACGAGTCCAGGTACATTCATCAACACATTTTGCATTCGCTAATGTGGCTAAATTAATAGTAGAAGGTTTTCCGTTTAATCCTGGATCCGCTTTCACATAATTAATATAGCTCTCGTCCATCACCAGACCAGCTTTTGCAGCTGCTTCAACATTTGCATAACCCGCGCCCATATCGAAGAAATCTGAAGGAGTAGTACCATCATCTTTGAATGTTTCTTGGTTGGCAGTCATCATCAACGCAGATTGAATTTCAGCAGGAGTCCAATCTGGATGGATACTTGCTAGTAATGTCAGTGCTCCCGCAATATGCGGGCTAGCCATTGAGGTACCACTTAAGAAGCCATAATCATTTGAATCAGGGCTTTCTTTAAATGCGTCTGATTGGTCATTCGCGTATGCCGCGAAAATACTTACTCCTGGTGCAGAAATTGATGGAGTGATAACATCAGGAACTGATTTGTTCGGGCCACGAGAGGTAAACTCAGCAGCTATGCGGGCAAACTTTTCATCTTGGACCACTGCAGTACTAGTGATAGTACCTGCATGATCTGCGCCGCTTGCTAACCACGCTTTAAGTTTATCACCTTGATCAGCATCGACTTGGATGGCAGGAAGAACATGCGCATCTGCAACAACGCTTGTCGCTTCGCCTTGAAGGTTTGCAAGTACCAGAGCATCTGCACCGCCAGCAAGAACATTACGGCCTTTATCAACGCGTGCAATTGCACCACGGTCACACACTACAATAGTATTATCAGCAAAAGTATCAGCTGGGAACGGCTCTAGACACTGAGCAGGATCGCCACCTGGATCATTGCTGTTTTTAAAATCACCAGCGTAAACGATAGTTCCAGTAAAGCCGCCCGTCATTGACTTACCAGTCAGTTCACTCGGAGCTGCTGTATCACCACCAGTAAATGCACCGATGCTCTTCTCTGAGAAATCACGATCATGAGTATAAGCCGCGACCGTAGTCAACCAAGGCGCATCACCTGGTGAGCCCACAGTTTCAGGACCTGGGCCAGAGTTACCCGCAGAAGTAGCAACATGGATACCAGCTTTACGTGCAGATAGGAAAGCTAATGCGTCGGCATCATTCCATGGATTGCTTGAACCGCCACCAATAGAGTAGTTAAGTGCATCAACGCCGTTTTCAATTGCATGCTCAACCGCTAGAACCGTTAACGATGGTAAACACCCAGCGAAACCAACATCATCATCTTCACCTGGTAAACAAACCTGATATGAAACAATATTTGCATGCGGTGCAACACCTGACATAGACGCAAATACAACACCTGTATCGCCGCCATCAACGTTTGGTACGTTAGTATTAACAAGCACGTTGCCCGCAGTAGTGCCAGCCGTGTGTGAACCATGACCATTGTGATCTTCACCATTTGCTGGTACATCAATGTCATAATCTAAATATTGATCCGTCACTGCAGGCCAACTATGAACCCCAATGAGCTTATCATTACAAAGTTCAGGGAAATCACCAGCACAGTTTCCAGAATAAACACCTGGCCCCCATGGGTTTGTGTGGTCATATTTATCCCCACCAACATCTGCAAATGATGGGTGGTCAGTATTAATACCGGTATCAATAATACCGACAACCATACCTTCACCTTTACTTTCAGTACCTGTAGCTTCACCACTCCAAACAGCAGGTGCTTTAATGATAGCTGGACCTGAGTCTGTCATAGGTTTACGCAAAATCTCGCGCTGGATATTGGCAATTCCGGCAACTTTAGCTAGCTTAGTCGCTTCAGCTTGGGTCATTTCCACAACTAAACCGTTATAAGCAAGCGTTGTTCTTTGCTTAACATTTAGCTCGCCTAATGCCGCTGTAGCTTTTTGAATCACATTATCTTGACGTGAATTTAGAAACGAACGGTATGACTTCACATTCGAACTGGTTACATCAAGTTTACGGCTCTTTCCCTGAACTTTCTCAACCGACGTAGCTTTATAGCCCTCAACCCCACCTTGATAAAGCGCTACAGGGCTCTCAATCAAACGTACAAAATATCTATAACTACCAGCCCCCAAATTAGCTTCTGGTGTGAAGATAGCGTTATTACGAATAACTTGATTATCAGCGTATGACTTTGAGTCTACCTTCTTGATATGGGCATTAGCTTCAGTTGAAGTTACTAGGGTAATGTTATGTTCAGGCTGAGCACTTAGCGCACTTGCTGACATGGTGACCAATGCAGTAGAGACTGCAATTGCGATTTTTGTTTTCACTTGTCAATTCCTTAATACTTTATAGTATTTTTTGTTTTATCCTGCTTTGTTGTTGCCTCGGCATCTCTACAAGAAGAAAGCTAAAGTAAAACGACTTTCCGTAGTACATTTGACTGAGGGAGAGCATTATTAACATAATAAAAACAAGTCAGCAAACAAGAATTTAACAAAAGAAACACAAAAAGATGCGGGATAACACATTTACAAAGGTAACAATACTGAATAAATATGTAAAAAAAATAACTACAGAGTTAAAGTAAGGAAGAGAAAAATTCATAGAGTCGACAATAAATCCAAACAAAACAAGCACTTACACACTAGAAAGAGAGAGAGGTAAAAATAAAAAATGCTTATGACAGATGATATGGAAAGCGAGAAAAAATTAACAAAAAAATACAGATTATAAGCTTGTTAAAAATACTAAATAGCCACTTTCCAGGCAAAACTTGTAATCAGCTTTTAAACGCTACCAGCAACACCACTAAAGTATCACCTAGGCGAGTTTTGCAAACTAGAAGCTGATTAGTTCTTGGTGGGCAAACTTATTTCAAGCAGGATTCTAATCGATGATAAAAGTTGACCCACTGCTGTTACTCTTCAGCCTATTGTGAACACATTAGTCATCAGCTTATACAACTCAGTACCTTGATAAACAGAGGCTGATGCAAAGTGAAGAATGGGCACACAATCTTGCTCAAGCTGCAGCGAAGTTAATTCATCTTCAGTACCATAGCAGTCCAGCCTAAGAATATTAGCCAGCGGTTCACCAGCCTTCAGTGGTCTACCTGGTTGAGCTAAGTACTCCACTAACCCGCCTTTAGGTGCATGATATTTCTTGTAGTCTTTGAGTAGGCAACCAAAGCGAGGCATATCCGCTGGAGCGACTTTTTCCGAAATCACCCCGCGATAACTGAGATAAGCCAAAATCCCCTGAGCATCGACCAAGGCATCTTGCATATCAATGCGCTCTTGACTTGCCAACTCAAGTGTAAAAGCCGCAACTGGAACAGAGATCTCCCGCCCTTGACTAGCAGCATGCTCAACCAGTGCCCACCAAGGACAAAATGCCGCTTCATCCATCGCGCCGCCAAAACCATTGGGAATGATTAAGCTATAAGGAATAGAAAAGAACTTTGCAGCGTCTCTATCGTATTCAGGGCAATAAAGATGTTTACAAGATTTTGGCCCCGTATGCAGGTCAATCACAATATCGGCCTGATGCGCTAAAGCTTGCAATGTGACAGCGAGTCTTTTTCCTGTCGTCACTCCCCACGGATTGGCTAAATGCGCCTCACATGATGCCAACAAAGCCAGCCTAAATTGCTGCTTTAGCTGTGCATCGTCTAATTGGCAATGCTGCTGATAAAATGCAGAGATATCAATTGAGTGTTCAAGATACTCTCGGTTCCAGTTAACCCCAGTAATCGGATCAAAGCGCCCAAGGGTAAACTCACCACTCTTTTGATTAATCCCCAATGGGTTTGCAAGCGGTAACAGAGTCACTTCCCCGCGCACATCCATAGCTTCCAATTGTTTCATTAACTGGAAAATAACGGCATTTCCCTGCACTTCTGCACCGTGGACATTTGCTTGTACAAATACACTCGGTGCAGCAGGGTCTTTAGCAGCAAGATGGTACACAGGTATGCTTAGTTCTTGCCCTGTTGCAAGCTCGCCAACATTAAGGCTAGATCGGGTGAAATGCATCATGTGTACTCAGTTCCTTGCTTCAACAGCGACATATATTCAACAGCTATTATGATTCAAACAAATTTTCATGTAATGCGCGGACCACATCAGCGGCTTCAGCTTCCTCTACTAATACACATAGGTTATGTGGGCTAGCACCTTGGCAGATCATGCGTACATTATGTGGCTCCAGCACCTCAAACACCCTGCGACATACACCCGCAGTTGAAGCAATTCGATTACCAATAACAGCAACAAGTGCTAAACCATCTTCTACGCGAACTCGACAGTGCTGTGACAACTCTTGTAATAGCGACTCATTTAATAAACCATGACCACTAGAATCAGAGCCGGTTTTATCTAAAGTTAGTGCCACATTCACTTCAGAAGTAGTAATTAAATCGACACTGATCTTATGCTTTGCCAAGGTAGCAAAAGTTTCAGCCAAAAACCCCTGAGCATGAAGCATTTGAAGGCTGTGGAGGTTTAGCAAAGTTTGATCTCTTCTTACCGCTACGGCGCGATAAACAGGCTCATCAGACACCTGATGACGGATCCAAGTTCCGCCTTGCTCTGGTGCCCAGCTCGAGCCAACAAACACTTGTATTTTTTGTCTAACCGCTGGAAGGATAGTGGCAGGATGTAATACTTTAGCGCCGAAAGTCGCCATCTCTGCAGCTTCATTAAAGCTAATTTCAGCAATAGGTTTAGCGTTCGGTGCCAGTCTAGGATCAGTGGTGTAGATCCCAGCGACATCAGTCCAGATCTCAACCGCTGTTGCCCGTAGTGCTTCAGCTAATAGTGCAGCTGAATAGTCACTGCCTCCACGCCCCAAAGTGGTTGTAGCACCCTCTTCATCAGCGCCAATAAAACCCTGGGTGACAACCACTTGAGTACTCAACAGTGGCGTAAGATGCATTTCTGCAAGTTGGGCAATAGCTTCTATTTGCGGCTCAGCGCGGCCATGATGGCTATCGGTTCGCATCACTTGTCGCACATCGAATGCAGCAGCTGAAGCACCTTTTTCACGTAATACAGCAGCAAAGAATACCGACGAGCACATCTCCCCTTGAGATAGTATTTCATCCATAACGGCTTTACTGCGGCTCAGCACTAGACGTTCTGCTAGAACCGATATATTGCTAATCACTGCGTCAATTTTTGCTGCAACATCACTTGGATGACCCAGTCTGTCGAGGATCTGATACTGAATTGAAGCAATCTGCTTAATAAGCTGTTTGCTCTGCTCTGGAGTAGTTGTTGCTTGAGTTAATGCTACGAGCTTATTGGTTACGCCACTTGAAGCGCTCACCACCACCACTTTTGTGGCTGGGTTATTAATAATAATATCGGCACAGCGATGCATTGCATCATAATCAGCAACAGAGGTTCCACCAAACTTGGCGACCGTTAAACCATTGGTTATAGACATAAGTCAGCCTCCACGATAAATGGAATCTGCATAGAATAGGTATTTTGAAAAACTAACATGAATAAGCTCCGAACTAACTTCGTTCGAAGAGCCTGGTGCTAAGATATGCACCCCATTAATGGGAAACAGCGATCGTCACCAGAAGCTCTCCACCATAATAAATAGGTGACAATCGGCAGGATTCAACCTGAACGACCGATACTTAAAGCAGTCCCAAAAAGCTTTTAATATCTCGGCGCTAATCTCCCTCATGAATGGTCTTCGGGGTCTTGGTCCCCTTTCATTCACTACCTAGTTAACGCTCCTCTTCTGTACTTAATTTGTATAAAAATCAAGAAAGTGAAAAATATATAATTAACGCCTGCAAGTCAAACAAAATCTGTACAACTTTAGAATTATACTCATTCCATTAGGAATATACTCAATGCAGAGCTTTCTCAGGGCTTTCAATTCAAGGCGCATTGGTTAAAGAAATGGTTATTCCCTTTTGAGGCAATGCAACGTAGCAGTGAAAGTCCTGAACCGTTCACAACCTACGGCTGATATTTAAGGCATGGGGGAAATCACTTAATACAGCGCATGTGGCCTTCGATATAAAACAACGATAAGCGATAAGCGATAAGCCACTGACTGGTTTAAAGTGATTTTACTTCCCGCAGAATGAGCTACTCTTTAATCGAGTTGGTATTACACGCTATCAGGGAGTTCATGTACAACGTTGACTCTAGGAGAGAAAGCACCGAGAGCAGTTTCCTGTTGTGATAATAAACAAGGGATCAACTGTAGTTTATCTGACTCGACATAATAGATAGCATTTTGATTAAACTTACAGCCAAGTTTAATCGCCGAAGCTTTATCCGTCGCGACAGCCCAGCTTTTTTCCATATGGTTACGATCTTGAGAGGCACCAACCATCGCCCGATAAGGACGACGTAAAGCGAGGATCTCTTGCAGTAACTTTCGATCAAGCAATCGATTCTGACTAGGGGTCAGAGTTTCACCTTTGGGGTTATGGGCTGTGATGATTGCGAATGAAATTTTAGGAGACAAACCTTGAGTGAACAAGAATTCCGTTTGCTGATATTCATGCCAAAGTCTTTCTACTGAGTGGTTCATTGCTAACAAATCCTCCAATTGAAGTGATTTTAATTATAGCAAAATCGTTAAGGCTGCCTAGGCACGTGATATCGATCACAGTAAATCAAATCCACCTTACCATAAATATCAGTAACTTAGGTATATCAACGTGATCTAAATCATACCTTGCAGTAAATTTGTTAACATTTCATTTGTTAACAAATGCCTAAAACGAGTACAATAGGTCCTGTTGATTAACTCGCACTGATTATACATGTGATGACATATTTTGTTACACATATCTGAAACAGATAGAAGAGTAATCCACACGGCTGTACCAAATGTGATCTATGTTTTATTTAACATTTAAACTTCAAAAAAAGACAATCGTTAAGGAACTTCTTGTCCCTATTGTTTATCGAAGAAAATACAGTTTACGTTTTCCATATGTGAGATACCCATACTTTACTTATCATTAAGTGTGTTGCTGTTTCAGAATAGAGTTTGAAAACACCAGCGTGTATCAGTGAAATATCAGCATGACTTTATGGAGTATAAAATTATTTATACTCATGGTTAGAATAGAATTGACAGAGATTAGGTAATTAATATGCAAAACCCGCACATTCTGATTGTTGAAGATGAAGCAGTTACCAGAAACACACTTAGAAGTATTTTTGAAGCAGAAGGATATGTGGTATCTGAAGCCAATGATGGCGCCGAAATGCATAAAGCTATGCAAGACAACAAAGTTAACTTAGTCGTGATGGACATTAATCTGCCCGGAAAAAATGGACTTTTATTAGCACGTGAACTTCGTGAAATTAATAACATTGGCCTTATCTTCCTTACAGGCCGTGATAACGAAGTAGACAAGATCCTTGGACTTGAAATTGGCGCTGATGATTACATCACTAAACCATTCAATCCACGTGAATTGACTATCCGTGCCCGTAACTTACTGACTCGTGTAAATAGCACTGGTGCTGAGTCTGAAGAGAAAAGCGCAGTTGAGTTCTACCGTTTCAATGGTTGGAGCTTAGAAATCAACAGTCGTTCTCTCGTTAGCCCACAAGGTGAGTCTTACAAGCTGCCACGTAGTGAATTCCGCGCTATGCTGCACTTTGTAGAGAACCCAGGCAAAATCCTAAGCCGTGCTGACCTACTGATGAAGATGACTGGCCGTGAGCTTAAGCCACATGACCGTACCGTTGATGTAACGATTCGTCGTATCCGTAAGCACTTCGAAAGCTTGCCTGATACGCCAGAAATCATCGCGACGATTCACGGTGAAGGTTACCGTTTTTGTGGTAACTTAGAAGACTAATTCGATATTCGAATAAAATAAAAGCCAGTCATTTGACTGGCTTTTTTGTAGCTAAATTTCGAGAAAAAAAGTCAACTTTCTTACCTATTAACCTTGAGAAGCTAGCCTTAATTAAACCTTAAACTAACTCTACAACAAGTTAAATTCCGCTAGCAGATAATCCTCATTTGTCAAATAAGCCAACAATCATTATAAATATTGCCTTGCCCTATATAGGGAGCTTTTTAACTTTAAGAGTAAATACGTTATCGTATTAACGATATTTAATCTTGAGTTAATCCCAAATAGGCATAAATTTAAATTTCCTTTATACCTATTTTGAAATATCTAATGCGATTTAAGTTCGCGATCTAAAAAGTCGGCTAACGAACGGTATAAATGAACTCGTACTTTCTCACCACGCATAGAGTGCTTAGAACCAGGATAATCTATCATCTGGAATAACTTTCCCTCGTCTTGCAGAGCTTTGTACACTCGCGTGCTGTTTTCAAATAGCACATTGTCATCAGCCATACCGTGGTACATCAACAACCCTGACTGGTAGCCTTTGACATACGGCAACACACTGCTCGCCTCATAACCCTTCGCATTAGTCTCTGGGTGGCTCAGGTAACGCTCTGTGTAATGGGTATCATATAGTGACCAGTCCGATACGGGTGCACCAGAGATTGCAGCCTTGAAATAGTCAGGGGCTTTAAACAGGCTCATTAACGCCATGTAACCGCCATAACTGTGGCCGTAGATAGCAATATTATCGCCATCGACATAAGGTAAACTACGCAAGTAATCGACGCCCACTTTTTGGTCGTTAACTTCTGCATCGCCCAGCTGCTTGTAAATCACATACTCAAACTTAGTACCACGATGAGCAGAACCACGGTTATCTAATTGATAGACGATAAAGCCTTGCTGCAATAGATGCTGAGTAAAGTAGTCTTGATGACTCCAACTATTTGTCACCAACTGTGCATGTGGACCACCATAAACTCGAACAACCACAGGGTATTTCTTGCTCCCATCAAAGTTTGTAGGCTTAAAAATACGGTACTGCAATGCTTGGCCGTCTTCAGCGGTTAATTCGCCAAACTCAGGTACTTGCCACAGTCCAAAGTAATCATAAAGTGGATGGCCTTTTTTGACTTCATTCTGCTCAACCCAAGCTAATCGCTTGCCAGACTCACTGTGTAAACTCACCTGTGGTGGTTGCGATAAGCTACTGAAATAGTCTAAATAGACAGGTTGATTATCGGCAAATACCGTTGAATGCATGCCAGAACGACTGCTAATAGACTCAACTTTTCCCCCCGTGATGGCTACGCGGTATAACTGCTTTTCAGTGACCTTAGTTTTACGCCCAGTAAAGTAAACTTCCCCTGCTTTTTCATCGATATATTCAACAGCATCAACCGCCCAATCACCTTGGGTAAGCTGACGAATAACCTTGCCGTCGAGCCCAATGAGGTAAAGGTGGTTAAAACCGTCACGCTCCGACGCCCAGATAAACGATTTCTGTTTCTTTAAGAAATGTAGGTCATTATTTAAGTTGACCCATGCTTCGCTACGCTCCTGCACCAAGTCTTTATTACGCTTAATATCATCAATATTAACGACTCTTAAGTCGAGCGATTGTTGGTCGCGGCTTTGCCATTGGTAAGAGAGCTGCTTGCTATTTGGCAGCCACTTAACCCGCGGGATATAGATATCAGTTTCTTTGCCTAAATCAACCCACGCAACTCTACTGTCGCTAAGTGACACCACACCTAGTGCAATTTTTACGTTATTTTTGCCAGCATATGGATAACGTTGCTCGGTAAGTTTAATGCCGTCAGCATAAATTTCGTTACGTGTGACTAGCTCAACCGCTGATTCATCAATGCGAGTATAAGCAATCGCTGACTCATCAGGCGACCACCAGTATCCCGTCATACGACCCATCTCTTCTTGGGCAACAAACTCCGCCATGGCATTTTTAATCGCGCCGCCACCATCAGTGGTTAATGCAGTCACCTTCTCTGATTTGAGATCTAGCACATACAAATTCTGTTCACGTACGAAAGAGACATAATTCCCTTTAGGAGAGAGTCTTGCATCAGTAGCAAAGCCCTCACCAGTTTTAAGCAGTTTTACTTGATTGTTCTTTACTGAGAAGTAGTACAGCTGGCCTGAGGCAGGGATAAGCATAGCTTGGCTATCATCGGCCCAAAAATACTCCATAATGCCTTGGCCATAAATACGCTGACGTTCGCGGCGCGCTTTTTCCTCATCGGATAGCTCACCAATCGTTAGTTTATCGGCATCAAGTAGTATGCTCTGTTTGCCCGTTGCGACATCCATCTGCCATAGGTCGTAAAAATGTTGATCATCTTTGCGGCCCGCCAAATAGGTCACTCGCTTACCATCTGGCGAAAGCTTAAGTCCACGCGGGCTGGTTCCAGCCAATGCCGGTGAAGCGTACATGCGCTCAATAGTTAGCGGCTTATCGCCGCCCTTATTTGCTGTAGATTGTGCGATTGCTGGGGATGCCATCATCATAGGAAGTGTGGCAAACAACAAATTCATCCAATTTTTTTTCATTATTATTCCTTGGATAACACGCCTTTGAAGCGCATTTAGACCGAAAATTCGTCTACATTGTGCCTCAAATATAAGCAAAACAAAAACAATGCAGACAATATGCACTGGCCTGTGCGCTTAACAGCTGAAAAAACTGCCATTCTCAGGTATCATCGCCGACAATAAGTTTAAAACTAAAAATCCCGACCTCTAACTCAATTTAATACACTTAAATTGTCATAGGAAACAACATGCAGACTCTGGCTGAAAACCTGACATCGCAAGCAATTTCTCCCTCTCTTGAAAAACTGATCCTAACCTTAGCTGACACCTCTATCGAGATCAGCCATGCCGTTCGCCATGGTGCCTTAGCAGGTATTTTGGGCGCAACAGAGCAAGAAAATGTTCAAGGTGAAACCCAAAAGAAACTGGATATCATCACCAATGATATGCTCAAAGATGCGCTAAAAGCTGACGGAACTGTCCGTGGCATTGCGTCTGAAGAGGAAGACTATGTGGTTGACGCCGATGCAAACGGCGAGTTTCTTGTCTGCTTTGATCCATTAGATGGTTCATCAAATATCGACATCAACTCATTAGTCGGTACTATCTTTTCGGTATTACCAGCGCCAGCGGGCGAGTTTTCAGAGAAAAGCTTCCTGCAAGCGGGTCGTAATCAAGTAGCTGCAGGTTATGTACTTTATGGCCCTTCAACTATGCTGGCTCTTACCACAGGTAAAGGCGTGCAACTGTTCACCCTTAATCCTGAAACCAACCAGTATCTATTGACTGATCCAGCTATGAGCATCAGCAAAGACACTGCTGAGTTTGCCATTAACATGTCAAACCAACGCTTCTGGGAAGCGCCAATGCAGACCTACATTAACGATCTGCTACTGGGCACCATTGGTCCACGCGAAAAAGCCTTTAACATGCGCTGGATTGCAGCCATGGTTGGCGATGTTCACCGAGTACTTTGCCGTGGCGGGCTCTTCACCTACCCAACAGACAACAAGAACCCAAATAAGCCGTTCAAATTACGTTTGATGTACGAAGCAAACCCAATGTCTTTCTTAGTTGAGCAAGCAGGTGGTAAAGCATCTACCGGTTATGAAACTATTATGGATATAGAGCCAACAGAGATCCATCAGCGTGTTGCTGTTATCTTGGGCTCTGCCAACGAAGTGGATGCATGCCTTGAGTATCATCAAGTTGATTACTCACAAGAGCCAACGATCTAAATTGACGTTGTTTTAGTACAACGCCTGTAGATTAAAAAGCGTAGTTCTTTCGGGAGCTGCGCTTTTTTGTGGCTGGTTAGTCAGTAGTTGGCGACTATCAAACTCCGCTTAACCAACGTATAAAAGTCAGACTTCGTCTAACAACTAAGGTCGTGAGCTGGAAGCTCGCGACTTTTATTAAGCGCAGCTTGATATCTCTAGCCCCTTAAGCAACTTACGACAAAGTTTCTGATACAAAAAAGCCCCTATCTAAAAGATAGAGGCTTTCATTTTAAATGAGAGACTTAACAGTCACTCATTTGCAGTCGACTAATTCTAAGACTACTTTTTCTCAGAGTACTTAGCTGCATTTTCACCAGCCATTCTACCGAAGGTGACGATGTCAGAAATCGCGTTGCCACCTAGACGGTTAGCACCGTGCACACCACCAGTCACTTCACCCGCGCCGTATAGACCAGGAATAACCTGCTTCTTAGCGTTCAAGATTTCAGACTTAGAGTCAATCATCACTCCGCCCATAGTGTGGTGAACACCAGGAGTCACTTCAATCGCGAAATAGTTACCTTCATTAAGAGCACGCGGTAGGTTAGGACGTTCAAAGTCAGCGTCTTTACCAGCAGTCACGAAGCTATTGTAACGCGCCACAGTTTCAGTCAATGCTTTACCATCAATGTTCTCTAGTTTGCCAAGCTTAACAAGCGAGTCAGCAGTCGGGGCTACACCTAGACCGATGTACTTATCAATTTTGCTTAGTGACTTACGTACAGAGTCATCAAAAATTAGGTAAGCCGTTTTACCCGTTTGCTCAAGAATCGCAGCCGCTGCTTTGTCACGAGTGGTAATCTCGTTGACGAAACGCTTACCTTCACGGTTAACCAAGATTGCGCCGTTACCACGTACCGCTTCAGTAACCATTACACCACCTTTAACAGATAAGGTTGGGTGAGCTTGGATGTACTGTAGATCTTGCATCGCTGCGCCAGCATTACCCGCTACATCGATACCGTCGCCTGTCGCACCTGGTTGGTTAGTTGATACAAAACCTTTTAGTTTTGGATCAAGCTTAGCAACACGGTCATTGTTCTTACCGAAACCACCAGTTGCTAATACAACAGCATCAGCTTTAATCCAGTAGTAACCTTTGTACATACCTTTAACGAGCAGGCCTTTAACGTTGCCTTTGTCGTCTTTTAGGATTTCAATACCACGAGTGTTCATGCGCATATCGATATCACGTTTAACCGCATTATCGTAAAGCACTTGAATCACGTGAGCACCAACACCAGCACCACCAGTTGGACGGTGAGAACGGTTAACAGAAGCGCCACCCATACGGCCGATATCAGTTAAATCTGCACCCATTGCCGTTAACCAGTCAACAGAACCTTTTGAGTGAGATGCCAATACATCAACAAGAGCTGGATCATTTAAGTTACGGCCACCTTTCATGGTGTCTTTAACCATTGACTCAACACTATCTTCAATACCTTTCGCTTTTTGTTGATCAGTCCAAGCGGCGTTCATACCACCCGCTGCTAACTTAGCGTTACCACCAATCACAGGCTCTTTTTCAACAAGAATAACTTTAGCGCCATTATCATGAGCTGAAACAGCTGCCGAGAAACCAGCGCCGCCAGAACCAATAACGACTACATCTGTAGTATCACGTGGCGCTGCAGATAATGCTGCTTGACGATCTGACTTATCTTTTAATAACTCATCGATGCTTGGCTCATGACGTTCCCACTTCTTCGTGTATGGCATGTCAAAGTCGAAGCTATGGCAAGAGTCACAGTAAACCATCGATTTTTCGTGAGCGCTGTGGCAAGAGGTACAAGCTATTTCGCCAGGGAAGTGAGATGCGTGGGCATTGTAGTGTTCATGTTCAGTCTCTTTTGCCACTTCTTCCATCGTGCCATGACAAGATACACACTGCTCATTTTCGTAACTTAGGTTGTCATTTGAAAGCTCGCCATCAGGCATGTGGCAGCTATCACACTCTTGGTTTTCACCATGGAATTCAGCTAAGTTATCTGCTGCCATTGCGTTACCCATTAGGCCTGCAGAGCCTAGAAGAGTTGCAATACACACTGCTTTTTTAAAGTTTTTCATCTCAAATCCTCACTCTCATCAAGTCACTTATTGCGACTTGTAAAAGTCATCACGGTAATTTCGACAATCGTTAATGTTGTCGTCAATTGTTAAGTTCAAACTCATTTTGAGCCCGAAATGCGCTTGTCTCAATCAACAAGCCATTCGCTCGTAACAAACTGAACACTTGATCACAGCTTGCCAAATTGCTCATGCACGAATGCATAACTGCATGATGGGTTATGCAAAAATGCATAAGTCCGTGTGAGCTAGCTAACATTAGTAAATATGATCCATTCAGAGATAATTTAGCTCTGCAACGAGATAACAAGGCAGAGATTTTTCGACATGATGTAGATACTGCAACGGTTAAAAATCGAGAATTACTGCACAGTTAACGTGTATAAGTGCATGCTAAGATTAACTTATGAAAATACTCACTAAATTTTTATCCGCACTGTTAATACTGACTTCACTGCTGGTCACTCACACTGCAGTTGCTGAAGAAAGTAACAGCATTGTGTTTGGCGTTCATTCTAAAACAGCTCCGCTTGAATGGCGTAATAACGGTGTAGATCAAGGCTTCAACTTAGAACTACTGGATCGGATCGGCCAACTCACCGGTAAACGGATAGTGGTAAGACGCAAAACCTTTCAGCAGTTACTGACAGATGTTCATAACCCAGACTCTTTAATTGATGTGATCGCGGTAGTCAGCCCGGTGACAATCGATCGCGATCTTAGTCAGTCAGATCCGATCTACGCTACTCACGCAAAAGCTTACACCCTGCAAGGCAAATCTTTTATCGATGGCTGGGACGATCTAAAGGGTAAACGCGTCGCCATTAAAAAGGGTGCCTTCGTTGATGTTTATACCTCCGGTAAACAACAAGACTTTAAAAGAGTCGATGTAGATCTTTACGAGACAGGATTTCAGTTATTAATTAAGGGGCAAGTCGATGTAGTCATCGCTGAAAACTTTGTTGCCAGACGCTTAATGCCTTTATACCCCTCAATTCGCAGCTCTAGTGATCCACTGATCTACGGCGCGTTTAACTTTGTCAGTAATCGCAAGCATGAAGCATTAATGGCACACATTAATGATGCGCTGCGCCAACTGAAGCTATCGGGTGAATATGACCGTCTAGTGAATAAGTGGTTTGGTACTGGACGTGAGAAGGTCGATCTTAACTCCGCACAACAACGTATGCTGTCACTGGCAATTTTTGTTAGCTTAATTTCTGCTGTTGGTATGCTGCTCACAGGTTACGTCAGCCTTAGCTTACGTAAACGCAGCAAAGCGTTAAAACTAGAGTTGGCTCAACGCAAAAAAGCCGAAGCGGCTATTTCTAACCTGTCGAAACAGTTTCAGTCTGTACTCGATGGTATTCCTCATGGGGTTACCTTATTTAACCGCCAAGGCGAATGCCTATGGAGTAATGACAATAACCAACTACTCAAAAATCCTGAATTCCACTACATCGATGGACAACCATTTAAGCTATTGCCAAGCCTTATTGAAACCTTAGACAGCAACCGTTCCACGATTGCTGATATGGTTATTGGAAACCAGCATTGGCAACTACAACTGCACCCCATTGGCGATGACCAAGCAGTTATTTTGCTAGAAGAGACTACAGAGCAGCAACTACTTCGCCAAGCTAATGACGAGGCCAGTCGCTTGGCTTCGTTAGGGGAGCTTTCAGCTGGTATTGCTCATGAGATCAATAATCCCACAGGCATAATCATCCACTCAATTGCGTTTATAAACGATGCCCTAGCCGATCTTTCTATCGCTGCTGATAGCTACCAGAAACAGAACCCATTTTGGAATATTGCTGGATTAGCGCCTACATCCGCATTAACTGAACTCAATCTGAGTAGCCAATCGATTGTTGAGGGTGCCGATCGCATTAGCCGTATCGTTAACGACTTAAAACGCTATGCCTTACCAACCATCGCAGATGAATACCAATCGATATCACTGAATGAAGTGGTACAGGTCTCTTTGCGTTTAACAGCCAACCAGATAAAGACCCTAAATGTAGTCACTGACTTATACAGCCCAAGCCCCATTATTAAGGGCGATGCACAGCAGTTAAACCAAGTGCTAATCAACTTAATTCAGAACGCCTGTCACGCTATCGTATTGGATGCTGATACTTATGACAATGACCAGCATATAGTGCTCAAAACCCACGTTGAGGCAGAATTTGCTTACTTGACGATTACCGATAAAGGTCAAGGTATGGACAGAGCAACTTTACAACGGATCACCGAGCCATTTTTCACTACAAGACGCTCAAGCGGTGGCACAGGACTTGGACTGTCAGTTTGTAGCCGCATCATTAAAGAACATAAAGCTGATATGCAAATAAAGTCGCGCATTGGTATAGGTACCGTAATCACCCTTCGCTTTCCATTGGAGACTCAAACGTGAAACTAGCCAGAAACATTCTTCTTGTCGATGATGAAGCCTCATGGTTACGTACCCTAGCAATTACACTTAATAGGTTAGTTCCCGAAGCAAAAATCGATACCTGTGTCGACAGCCGACAAGTAATGAACCGCCTTGAAGTAACTGATTACGCATTGGTATTGCTCGACTTGACCATGCCATTTCACTCCGGTGAAGAGCTATTGGATATGATCCGTAATGCGCATCCCAATACTCGGGTCATTATCGTCACCGGTGTCAACGAGGTTGATACTGCAGTACGCTGTATTAAGCATGGCGCTTATGATTACTTTATTAAAACAGATAATGTCGATGACCTTGCCCGCACAGTACGCCGCGCATTAGAAGTCGTAGGGCTTGAACGGAACTATCTAAGAATTAAAGAGAGCTTTCTCAGCAAAACGCTTTCCCAACCTGAAGCCTTCAATAACATCCTTACTTGTGAGCCTGCATTGCTGGATCAATTTCGTTATTTTGAAGCGGTTGCCCCTAGTCCAGAACCTATTTTGATTCAGGGTGAGAGTGGCACAGGCAAAGATGAATTTGCTAAGTCTGCGCACCAACTGTGTTGTCCCGATGCTCCCTTTATCAACGTTAATCTTGCCGGGATCAGTGCCAGCGCCTTTGAGCTACAACTTTTTGGCCAGATTAAAACCTTAGACAATGGCCAGGTCAGCGCTCAAGCTGGCGTGTTACATCAAGTTCAATCTGGCTTACTGTATCTCAATGAGATTGGTGATTTGCCAGTAGAAGCACAGGCGAAGCTAGTGGATGTGATTGAGCATAAACAGTATTACCCCATTGGCAGCGATAAAGCCTACCCTGTGCTGTGTAAAATCATCACCTCAACGCAACATGACCTGCTAGCCTTAAGCAAAGCGGGTAAATTCCGTAACGACCTTCTCTATCGTTTGCGTTCTCACACCATTAAACTGCCTCCGCTTAGGCAGCGTAGGCTCGATCTATTCATGCTAATCAATCATTTCATCAGCTTAGCTGCTGAAGAGATGAACCTACCAAGGCCTGATCAGCCAAGTACCCTTGCCGCACAACTCGCAGACTATGAGTTTCCAGGCAATTTACATGAGTTAAAAGGCATGGTTTTTGATGCTGTCAGCAGAAGCGATGGTATTCAACTCAATATCAGCCCGTTTATGGAAGCCATCAACCTAAGTAAGGTAGTTGCAGAGGAAAGTGATCAATTAGTCTTTCCCAAAGAACTGCCAACATTGGCACAGATGGGAGATGCATTGATTAATGAAGCAATGAGCCGCACTGCCAATAGCCAAACGGCTGCTGCAAGAATGCTCGGCATTAGCCAAAGCGCACTGAGTCGTCGGCTAAAACAAGAAAAATAACGTTCGAGAATACCTACAAAAAACTCGCCTAGTTAGACGAGTTTTTAGGATTAAGCAGCCCTTAAGCTAGCTTGAGGTAACACTGTTTGATGCAGCCACCAGCTTAGCTTCTGCACGCTTTTCAGTTTCATCAACAATGGTCAATACCGCAGCGTCTCCGACCACGTTACATGATGTCAGTACCATATCGATAAGGCGGTCAAGCGCGGCCACAATCGCGAATGCTTCAACCGGTAGACCCATCTGATGAATAAGCACACCAATCATCACCATTCCGCCACCTGGAACACCACCAGCACCAACAGACAGTAGGAAGATGCTAAACAGTAGCGCAGGTAACTGATCCATGCCGATTGGCGCGCCAAACGCATTCGCAACAAAGAAGATAGCAATGGTGATGTAAATTGATACGCCGCCCATGTTCATTGTTGCCCCCAGCGGTACGCCAAAACCTGCTACAGCGCGATTAACACCCAGCTTCTCGGTTAAGGTGCGCATTGTCACTGGGATAGTAGCGTTTGAGCTGGCGGTTGAAAGTGAAAATAGGATCTGTTCACGGGTTTTTGCGCGGAACTCTTTGGCAGATACTGGAGTAAACATGCTTACAGCAAAAGGATAAACAACAAATATCCACAACAGCAGTAAGCTTAGAATGACCACAAGGTATTCTAATACGCTACCAAATATCGCAGCTTCAAGGGTTGCGCCTAGCTTAAGCATCAATGCGAACACACCAATTGGCGCTAACTGCATGACCACGCTAATAAGCTTCATCATGATTTTGTTGGCAACCTGAAAACCGCTCACTGCGCTTTTAGCTGTTTCACCAAGTGACTTAATCACGCCGCCTAGCAAAAGTGCCATAAAGATAACTTGTAGCATATTACCCGATGTAAAGGCGGCAACAGGGTTACTAGGCACGATACCCACAATAAGTTGTACTAAGTTTGGTAGCTCTGTAGCAACGATATCAACACCACCACTACTCGACATATCAACGCCTTTCCCCGGCGCTAACAGCAAAGCGACAGCTAATGCGGCAAAAATAGCCACTAAGGTATTAATGATGTAGAAGCCAAACGTTTTACCGCCTAAGCGGCCAAAACTATTGAGATCTTTCAGCTCGCAAACACCACATACAATTGAAACGAACACAAGTGGTACAACTAACATCATGATCATATTAACGAACATAGTGCCAGCGCCGGAGGCGATATCTACCACTGTACCGCTGAAGAAACCGATATCTGCGAGGAAGTATTGAATGATCGAGCCGAGGATCAAACCTGAAAATAGACCGATAAAGATCCGAGTAGAAAGTGATTTAGTCATTAACTTGCCTTATATTCGACACGTCTTATCGCATGTCTTCTATTGCCTTCAATCTTGATGGATATTTAATTCCCACCTATTAGTGGCAAGGATAGTGAAACATGCTGGCAAGAATTTCAATCAAAACTACTGAATTAGTTTATGAAACAATCTAACAACACCCATAAGGCAACCGGGTAAGTTGTTGTATAACCAATAAAATCAATCGCCACCCACAAACACAACCTCAAGTAACTTTTACACAAGCAACACCACGGCAACCCTACAGAAACAATTAGGCAAAAACACCAAAGTCAAAACAACCATCAATAAGACCAGTCGCAGCACTAAACGCCACCAAAAAACGATAAAACAATCAGTATCACTAGCCACTTTTAATAACCAGTGTTATCTAAAAGGAAGCTGTTGAATATTTATACTTAACAAGCTCGCGAATGGGTAATCAATTCTAGCTTGTGAGCTAGCAGATGCTGTTGCTTAATGCTGACTCGATGCTCGATAATAAACTGCTGTAATAGCTGCCAATCGGCGCTTTGCTGACTAATATACTTAAGCTGCTTATATTGCGCGATATAGTCTTCGGTGGAGCTTGCGGTAACCGCAAGTGATGAAAGCGCCGCAATGCTTGGAGCAAGCAGCTCAGTGACTCTGGGGGTAGTGAGTGCGATTTGTATACCAGCAGGATCGACATCAACAAATGCCACAACAGTTACCCTCTCAGGTAGCAGCTCAAGCAAAACACTAAGTCCTTTAGCCAATCCGTTATGCCCTCGATACACCACTAATGCATTGTTGAGCGATTCATCGACCGAAAACTGATGCCAGCAATCAAAGGCATCGAGGTTTTCAACAATCACTAGGTGAGTAATCGGTGTAGTCTGAGACTCCAGTAATTGAATGATGTGAGTAAGCGATATTCTAAGTGAGTACTCAAGTGGCAGATCCACATAAAAAGGTTGTGGCTTGAGCAGCACATACTGTTCATCAGGGGCTATTGCAGCGAGCTTTTCATAGCGACTGTGTTTGGCGACCTCAGCGCGAGTGCCTTCGAACGAGTCTTTAAGTAGCTCGCTACCAAAATAAACCGTCGACATTTGATTCAGTTGATGTAACTGCTCAGCACTAAATCGCAAGGCGCGGCTAGACTCATCAACATCACCAACTTCCAGTTCTGCGAATATCTTTTGCCAATTAGCGCTAAAGGACACCTTGCCAATGCGCTTTCGCAGCACATTGGCAATCAAATTGGCATGGACTTTAGTTAAGCGAGCCACAACTCAACATCACGGATCACGAAGTTACCGGTATAAACAGGGTCTGACTCGCCGATGGCTTCAAGCTCGAAATACTGCCTATGCTCTTCAGGCAAGCCTTCATAACCACAAATGACTTGATACAACCAACTTTCACGATCCCAGCTTAACGCTTGCTCATCGAGGTACTCTAATGCTGATTGACTCTTGCCTGAATCAATCACCGCACAGAAGTATGCATCAACCGCTAACTTGAGCGGGTTATCGGGAATATCAAAGTCTTCAGTTTGGCTTAGCGATACTGATACATCTTGCTCGGCGGTTACCTGTCCAGCATTAAGCCTATCGATGCGCTTAATATTGGAAACAATTTCAAACAGCTCAGGCTCATACAAAGTACTGTGAACATCTACCGCTGCAGGCGCAAGTAGCGCTTCGGCGCAGTTAAACAATGCAGGCAGTTGTTTATGGCTAACATGATCCGCTGGATGATAATCTGGATGAAGATCGGTATAAAGCAGCCAACCTTTAAGTAAACGAGTACGACCTCGAATTTGACGGAAACGACCAAGCAGCTCAAGCAGACGTCCCTGCACCACACTCAACTCTTGCGTACAATCGCTCAACGTATCTTGTAACGTGGTAACCAGTAACTTTCTCAGTTCACGTATATCACCAGCAATCTCGGTAAGCTCGCTAAACTTGAACATCTCTAAGCCGTTGAGCAGCTCTGTCACTTGCTGTTGTGCCAATTCATTTTCACGAATTTTAGCGTTGATGGTACCAACATAACCAAACTCGTTGTTAATACGGCTCCACAACACTCGAATCGAATAACGCAAACCATCGGCAAAGCTATAGACATGCTCACTTAAGTCAGCGAGATAAGCCTCAGAGGCTGCGTAATCAACATTGTGACGCGCTTCCTTATAATGATCAGCCAAGGTTTTAATACTGGCCAGCGAACTGCCAACATTAGAATCTATCTGACGGTTGCGCTCATCACTTAACGCTTCCTCTAATAGAGCACGCACAGAGCGCTTTAAACGCAGCTCTTGCTCCGCTTCAGGCCGCCACAATATATCGCTTTTACGTAACTTTTCTATGGCAGCTGCATTAGTTTCGTCTTCTGACACCGAGCCCGATAGATAAACATCCATCACCAGCTCAGCGTGACGCCCAAGCTGTTTGAGCAGCTTAACCCCTGCTTGATGTAAGTTACTGCTCATCGCCAGCTCCTAGTTCATCCTTGTATTGCAGTTGATTGCGCATCAAACCAGATCCCTCTGTGTCGCCGTTTCAGCTTGTGCCTCTAAGCTTAATCCTTCAGTTTCATCAATAAAACGGATCACTTCATATAGGTAATCAAGCTTGCCGGTGGCGATGAAAATCTGCTTCTCAGCGTTGGGTTTCGTTAAATACCCTAGCTCCACTAAGCGCTTAAACACCAGTTTTATCTGCGCATCTACATTACTACTGGTTGAACCAAACAGACGGTAATGGCTGATTTTAGCTAATTGCTCACGAAAAGCCGGCGTATCTTCAATGCGAGTCTGTAGCTCTGTCAGTCTAACTGCAGCGCCTTCAGACAAAGGCGCATCTTGACCGCTACCCTCTTGCACTAACACCAGCCATTCCACCAGCGGGATAAGCGCATTACAGATATCTTTAAACTGCGACGAAATGACCTTACGTTCACTTTCGCCTAGTTGCTGATAACCGCAAAAGAACACTTCACCTTCGCCCGCCGATCCAATCGTACGGTTTATTTGATTTAAGTAGACCTCAACACGCTCACGGGTATCTGGATTTTTCAGCGCGCGCCAGCCATCTTCATCGGTGGTACGGCAAATAAACTCGCCCTTTAATAAACGTTCAATCAGCGCACTGGTACCCACTAATGTCGTTTCTGTTACTTGGCTCATTACACAGCCTCCTGAGTACGTCGCTGACTAAGCTTTTCGGCAATCGAGTTAATCTGCGGTTTAACCACCTGCAGTTTTTTGGTTTGTTTATTAATAATATAACGATTAGCAAACAAGCTAAGCACCTCAGATTCAGGGTTCGGGAATGCGCCAAGTACTGAAATATTATTGTTCTCACAAGCATCAAATATCTTTTTCACGTTGCCATGATGCAAGGTGCCCAGCTCGTCAATGGGCCAGTGAATAGTCACCTCAGCACGGCCACGTAACAGGCGCGTGAATGCCAATAAGAACTTACATAAAATCAGATATGCCATACCATGGCTTGATGACTCGTTAAGCTGTCTGTCGGTACGAATAATCAGGTCGCTATTGCCCTCTTTTAGCCGCAGTTCAATCTCCAGTAACTTAGAAATTCCGCCCGATAATGCTGCGCGGCCAATAATATCTAACGCACGGCGCATACTATTGGTGTAATCCTCTCCCGGTAGTTCACTAAAGCCGTCAGCTTTCCATTGACGAAATGCTTTAACAAACGCTTCCAGCTCTGGCCAAAATTCTAACTCGCTAATACGCGAGCGGATCTTAACCGCAGATTCTGATACCCCATCAAGGAATAACTCTTCACCCACCTCACGGGTAATGCGGGCACTTTGAGTGGCAATACGGCGGTCAATATCGGCAAGTACATCGTAAAATGCGGTAAGATCAACACCGAAGATCCGTCCCTGCTCACGCAGCGCCATCATCGATTGCGGCACCATCACGTTCAGTAACTGCTCCAGACGTGGCACTAACTTGCGGTAATCGAGAATACGGATCCCTTTGTCATTAACAAAACTGGCTTCTTCACGTGCACGCTCCCATGTCTCAGATAAGCTTGAACCCGACTTACTGGCAATGACCGAATCAAAGTGTTCAACATACTGCTTAACTGAGCCCAGCAGTGAATCACGCTTTAACAGCTGTTCTTCACCTTGGCGCAGACGCTCACTGAGTCCGCCTTGAGCATCCTCATTATTCGCTGGCAGTTTAAGCTCAGTTAGTTTACGCATGACACTACGTAACTTAGTTAGATTTTCTGAGGCTTCAACTTGTACCGCATCAGAGCGTTTGCGCTCGCCGTCGAGTTCATTACGCTGTGATTTCACCTCATTGGATTTAGCTTTAAGCAGCTGCTCTAACGTCAAGCTGGCTTGCTTTACTGTACTGAGCTCAGTTTGCAACTTAGGCTTACGTTTCAGCCAAGTATGTTGATACCAGTCGTCATAACGTAGCACTTCACTACGGCGTTGTTCCGCTTTGCTGATATTAGCCTCAAGGGTGCGGATCTCGGTTTTTAGCGCAACTATTTTCGCTTCATCGATACCGCGAGATTTAAGCTCATTCTTGTACCACTGTTCACAGGCCTTTTGTTCACTTTTAGCGTGGTCACGACGGTTTTGGATATTCGCTTTAACCTGACCAAGCTGATTGTCTAACGCACCAACAACCTCTTGCCAATAAGCATTTTTCTCCATGCGCGCTTCTAACGCCTGCTCTTTTTGCTCTTCAAGCCACTCTTGTTGCTGTTGCTTTAATTGCTTCAGTTCGCTGTCGAGTCTGGCAAGTTGCTTTTGCGATGCAGACTTTCGCTCATTCAATGCTTGGTTGATCTTCTCTTGCTCAGCGCGTTTATCATCAAACAGCCGGCGCAGATCGTCGCGGCTATTTTTATAGGCGGTGCGGGCAAATGTTAGCTCACGTGCCATGGCATCGAGCTCGCTATTGACGGCCACTAACTTGGACTCAGCTTCTGCCTGTAACTCTTTAGCACTGGTTAGCATCTCTCTAGCATTAGCATGCTTGATGCGCAGCTCCTGCTCAGAGGCGGCATACTCAGGAGAATCGATCGCCTTTAGATCGAGCGCTATGCCGTATAGGGCTTCAAGATTTTCACCGCTGATAGTCGGATGCAAGTCGCTACGGTGCAGTAGATCTGAATTGATCACCTTACCTAAGGTGTTTTCCCAGCCATTGGCCTCTTTACGTAAGAACTCTAGTAACGTGTGTGACTGCGGGAACAAAATATGGTGCAGCTCTTCAAGCTCACTTTGGCGCTCTGTGACTCGAATACCAGCAACCCGTAAACTTTCATTAGCTTGATCGCGTTTAGCACGCAGCTTACGCTCTTCGCTCGTGAAGCGGTCAACCTTGGCGTTGCAGCTCTCTTGCTCCTCATCGGCGCGGGTAATTCGCTCATCAAACACCGCTAACGCCAGCTTTTCCTCTTCCGAGTAGGTCACGCTATCAACGCGTACTTTCAGTTCTGCGGCAGACAGCTTCAGTTGATACGCTTGCTCACTAAATTTAGCCTGACCTTTATCTGTGGCATCGCGCCATTGCTCTTCTAATGCTGCTAACTCAGAGCGGCCTTGTTCACGCTGTTTATCGCGAGACTCTCTTAAGCTGTCTTGCTCTTGGTGCAAGTTTTCCAGCTCTCGGTTAAGCCCTTCACCAATTTTACTGCGACGGGCGTTGTACGCCGCCTCAATATCTTGGTGCTTTTCAGTTTGTAGTTTATGTCGCTCAGACAAGTTTTCTAAGGTACCGCGCCAGCTGGGCAGCTGCTCGAGATCTAACTTAGCTTGTTCAATTTCAGCGTCTTGAAATGAAGCGTGTTGATCTTCAATCGAATCTAGCTCTTGTTCACACTTGGCCACATCACCCTTAGCGGCAGACAAGTCTAAGTTGAGCTCATCACGTTGCTCTTTCCACTCTTCGTCCAACTCTCTTAGTTTAGCGTTGAGTGCTTTTGACAAGTCTTGGTGATGCTCTTGTCTTTCGACCTCATCACTTTCATCTTTGCTGTAACCGCGGCGCAGGCTGGCAAGTCGCTGCTCTGTGCTTAGTAGCTGGTCAAACTCCTGTTCTAACTTTTCAAACTCTGGGCGAATAAGCTCAAACCCCTGAATAAGCTGACTCTCTTTTATCCAAGACTCAACATGTTGCGGGTTAATGCGAGAGCTAGGAGGATTAACACCATCCTCTTCAAGAATAGCGGCGATCATCGACTTGATCGTCTCCATCTTGCCCTCTTTCGAGTGCACCGCTTTCGCCAGTTTTTCAATATGGCGCAGCGAGTGTTCCGCCTCACACAGCGAGAATTGACGAGCGTAATTACGTAGTTCGGTGCGGTTACTGCCGGTACTCAATAATGCTCTATCGTTCTGAATAATCGCCCTAAACTCTCGAGTATTGAGTAGGTTAGTGACCGCTGTACCCGCGCGCTTCATCTCACGGCCAAGTTCAGCCATGGTAAAACACTGAATGTTATCTCCCTGCTGGGTTTTAATATAATCATCTAGCTCAAAGCCTTTACCGATAAAGCGGTAATTAACCCCTTTACCATCGCCCGCAGAGGCTAATACTGCTTGGTAAGCGAGTCCGTCAGACTTGATATATTCATAGATGATAAAGCTCGATTCGTGCGGCAGATACCAGCGCTCAAAACTATCACGAGTAGAGGGGACAACTCGGCTTGGGTACTCACCGTAAAAAACCGGCACCAAGCGCTGTAGCGTGGTTTTACCCGATGCGTTAGTACCGCATATGTTGGTATGGCCATCAAGGGCGAGTTCAACTACGCCTGGCAAGTGAGTATCAATCAGTACGATGCGATTTAAGCTTGGCATTACATTCCTTAATCCAAACGCAGCTTGCAGCAAAAAGGCTAGCAAGCTGTTACGTGTCGCGGTGATAGCAACACGCATATAAAGAGGTTGATAATAAAATTAGCTGGTCACTAAATTAAAGGAAAGCGTCGCGCTTGGCAATCATCGCCAAGCAGCTATTTTGCTGACTTTAGTGACTAAATCAGGGAAGCGCGATCATACGCCATTTTCTGCGGTGAAGGTGCTCAATCAATCGGCAATTGAGCACCTTATTGAAAACAATATAAGAGGTATCAATTTGCGGCAGCTTTAATGAGTTATACCAATCAGTATA
>NZ_JBFRMK010000146.1:0-10359 GCF_041470405.1 Shewanella sp. 10N.286.45.A1 | reverse complement strand
GGGAACAACCATTATGTCATTACTCACTTTGAATTAGCCTGCCTTGAATTAGCGTGCCAAAAACGCTCTGAGTAGATCAACTTCTTATACTGATTGGTATTATCGACTACCGCAGAGCAAGCTATTGAGTGCGCAATTCATCAAGTACTGCTGCACGCCGTTTAACAAAGTACTTGTCGGTTTCCGCCATAATCACATGTCGTAAACCGATAAGTGCGATTAGGTTTGGAATCGCCATCAATCCATTAACCGTATCGGCTAACATCCAAATAAGATCAAGTTTTATAAAGGCGCCCACGGCGATCAAACTGAGAAAAGTCAGCTGATATAACTTAATGCCTTTTTCTCCTAGGCGCTTACCAGTTAGGTAGTACCAACAACGCTCGCCATAGTAATGCCAACCTAAAATAGTGGTAAAGGCAAAGCAAACCAAGGCAATGGTCACCACGTACTGGCCGATAATCGCTGAGCCTCCGGCGGCAAATGCGGCGCTGGTCATGGCAGCCCCCGCAGTGTCACCACTCCAAACGCCGGTAATAATCAGCACTAAACCTGTCATGGTGCAGATTAAAATGGTGTCGAAGAATGTGCCCGTCATACTCACCATGCCTTGCTCTACAGGCTCATTGGTTTTGGCCGCTGCCGCTGCGATGGGGGCACTACCTAAGCCAGACTCGTTAGAGAACACCCCGCGAGCAATACCAATTTGCAATGCTTGAGCAACCGTCGCCCCTAAGAAACCACCCGCTGCCGATATTGGTGTGAAGGCTGAGTGCAGCACGAGTTGGAGTGCCGGCATTATCTGATCGGCAAACAGAACCAAAATCCAAATGCAAGCCAACACATAGCCTAGCGCCATTGTCGGCACCAGTTTTTGCGCCACATTGGCAATACGTTTGACGCCACCTAAAGTGACCGCTGCAACCATTAGCGTCAGCACGATGGCTGTTGTCCAAGCGGGTACGTCAAAGGCGATAGTCATTGCATCGCTAATCGCATTAACTTGTGCAAAGGTACCGATCCCAAAAAAGGCGACCCCGACACCAAATACAGCAAATATTTTTGCCAACCACTTAAGCCCTAGCCCACGTTCAATGTAATACATTGGGCCGCCAGCAATATTGCCACGAGCATCTGTGGTACGGTATTTAACTGCCAACATACATTCAGCATATTTGGTTGCCATGCCAAAAAAGGCTGCTAACCACATCCAAAATAGTGCCCCTGGACCACCAATTTTTATCGCGGTGGCAACCCCGACTATATTCCCAGTACCTATGGTTGCCGACAGCGCGGTACATAGCGCGGCAAAAGAGGACAGATCACCTTTGCCACTTGCTGGCTTAAACAGCAAACTGAGTGCTAAAGGCAGTTTAAAAACTTGGATCAGCTTTAATCGGATAGTGAGATAAAGGCCGGTACCAACCAGTAAACAGAGGGTGACAGGCCCCCAAACAATGGCGTTGATATCAGCTAGAAGTGCTTCAAAATTCATGGTATTCCTCGAGTATTAAACAACAGAACTCGCTATATTCAAACAGTTTGAAATAGGAGTTATTAATAATCGGAGGAGGAAAAGAAATGGCTAGTGTAGCGTGCTGCCGAGCGCAGCAAACGGTTTATCAGCCTCGAATGAGGACAGAAAAGGCGCAGCAGCAAACGACAGTGACTAATATCGATTTGATAAAAGTTAACACAGTCATCCTCTCCTCTGTCCTTTTGCCTGAGCGTTTCGCGTTAGCAAAAAATGCTAACACTTTCGCCTTCGGCGCTGTGTGACAATCAAGCTGACGAACGCCTAATTGCTCACAGTCTCTCCAGAGGCTCGTCCAGTAACAGTCCTCACCATGTAAGTGGCACCTGAAAGAGTGCTTTGTTTCGCCTAAGCGTTAACAAAGTTGCCTCGTCGGTGTGGGGTTACTCCCCACTCTCCTGCTACCTTCATCCGAACGGATCCCATGAGCTTTTATATAAAAGCTAATGGGTCAAACAGAATGCGTCATCTAACGGTTAGCCTCAAGTGAGCCAGCTCACAGTTTATTCACTCATAAGATCAAATGGGATTGGCTGCTGCTTTAATCATCGCTTAAAAACAAAAAACCGACTAATCACCAGTGTCATTAGTCGGTTTATCAGCAATCGTTATCGACTGTCCGATGGTAAGTTAAGCGCTATTGCTTAGCCAGCGTAGCTGAGGCGACGCTCTTCATATTTATCAAACATCTGCTGCGCTTGATCATCAACATAGGGGCGTAGGCCACTCATAACCAGGGTTTTAATACCGGTGCCCACTAACTTGTCGCCGCTGTGCAGCTCGAAAGTTAAGGTGACATCGCCACGCTTACCTTCAATTTTTAAGTCTTGTTCAACCAAAGTCAACTCAACCTCGGTAAAATCAAGCGTCGATAAGTCAAAAGACATGCTTTCATAAATGACTAATGGTCTTGCAGGGTTAATCATCATCTGGCGCTGCTTCATCATCGGCACCAAAATATGCATAAAGTTAAGGCCTGAAAAAGCCACATACTTGCGAATAAAAGACTCTATTTGCACATCACAATGACGAACGTCACCGCTACGGTGTACATTTAGATAGCATTTATCTTTGTCATCTCTAATATCGAAATCTTCTTCAACTGCAGCAGGGAACTGCAGCTTAACGCCATCACCCACCATACCTGCAAAATTAAAGGTCATTTTCTGGCTTAAACCATATTCATTTAATACTAAAGAGAAAAGCAGATCGCCAGGTACACAAAAACGCTTTGCGGCAACGTCATGGATTGGATTGAAATCATGGGCAACGCTTTTAGCAAACTCACTTGCTTGTTCTGGAGCGATGACAACTGATTGGTCTGCTTTTTTAAAGAAAGAACTTAGGAACATAATCACTCAACAATCTTGTTAGCCTTCAAAGTGGCCGAGCATTGTATACCATGATTGAAATTTGACTCACCCGATGACTTCAGCGAAGAGTTATACCTTATGCCAAAAACGCTGTAAGTGTTGACGGCAGCGCCGGTAAACTTGGATGAACGGATCGCTATAAATCCCCCAAAGATTATTGTGCCCATTAAAGTCGCCAATACCTAAAGTGAGCTTTTGAACACTGCTTGCCAAGATTAAACATCCTAAAGCGCGATCCCAAACAGCTAAAGCTGAACCCAAGTTAGTATCACGATGTTCTATCGCGGCGCTATGGTGTACCTGATGCTGAGCGGGGCTGATAAACCACTTTTCTAAACGATCCCCCCAGCTAAACCAAATATGGCTATGACGTAAATTAGCCCCTAATACGTTAAATGCAAATACAAACACATTGGCCCCTAACACATCATACATTTTTAACGTAGGTCCAAACAGCGCATATCCAATGCCTACCGCCAAGCCTTGAGATAGTGCCATACGGCAGCCATAGAGATAACTTTCTACAGGATGCGAACGATATATTGTAAATGGTGTGAGCACTGTAGCGGAATGGTGCACTTTATGAAACTGCCACAGCCAAGGTACTTTATGTAGCATGTAGTGCAACACAAAACGGCTAAAGTCATCAAGAATAAACAACAGTAAAGTGAATAAACTCATAACAACCCATGGGGGGGCTTCTATCAATAAGCGATGACCAAACAATGACTCGAGTCCAGATGATACCCACAATGCTATTGGCACCATAGTTAGCATTAACGGGGCAAATAACGCCGCTTTAATCAGCTTATTCACAAGTAATAGTTGGTAATCGAGTTTAGCTGACGGAGCCCAAAACACATGTTTAGGTAATAAGAACTGCCTAAAACCAGAGATTGATGCTGGCCCAGCGAATGCAGTTTTACGATTAGCAAAATACACAGGCAAAGCCAATACAATAGCTCCGAGAAGGTAGCCGACAAAAATTCGCTTACTGGTATCAAATGGATAATTAAGTAAGTCAGTTAGATTTGAGGTCAAAAATTGACTAATAGTATCGATGTTTAACTCCAGCAACAACATGGCGGTGATGCAAAACATCACCGCCTACTGCCTAAAAGCGGTATTGATAACCTATTTGAAACTGTTGCGGTTTGCTTGGTCGTGCTCCATAAGGGCGGCGACTAACAATTTCTTGTGTATCAAACAGATTATCAGCTTTAACGTAAACTAAACCGTATTGATTAAAGTCGTAACTCGCAGACATATCCATGACAGTGAGTGCTTTTGTAGTGCTACCAGAAAGTACAACATCATCACCAGCAGCCTCCTTCATTTCACCAATGTAACGCACTATCATATTGATATCCCAACTATCACTCACTAAGCCAATATTCACTGCTAATTGGTTTTCAGGTAGGTAAGGTAACTCATCACCTGCTTCTATCGTCCCCCACATATCAAAGCCTGACTCAAAGCTGGTTTTAAACTCAGATTGTGTGTAGGTATAAGATAAAGATATTGGGAGTTCTAGTGCATCATTTATCTTAACTGAATAGCCACTACTCAGCTCAAGCCCAAGTACATCGACTTCACCACCGTTGAACTCGGTATCATCATCACTGCCGCAGCTTGAAAACTGGCATCCCTCTTTGAGATTGCTAATATCATTAAAGAAGCCAATTAACTCTAAGTTGAAATTACCATCATTGTAACGACCACCTAGCTCATAGTTAATACTGCTTTCAACTTCAATACTAGGGTCTTGTTTAGGGCTGGTTGGCAAGAAACCTTCATGGACACCGAACAATAACCCAGCGTTGTCAGACAATGTATAAAACGCACTAAAACTTGGTAACCAAATACTGGTTGTTTTATTGAGATAATCTTGCTCACTACCTGCTGCCCGATTTTGATAATGAGCATCGATATATTCACCACGAACGCCAGCTGTAATATCTAATGCATCCCAACTAATAGTGTCTTGTAAATAAACAGACCAAGCATCAGTTTTCTCTCGGTCAGTCGTTGCAGCTTGTGTCTCGCTACCATCACTGACAAGGTTAGCTTGACTCATGACATAGTTATCAGTTGTGTGATTACGCTCTATCTGATCTTGGTGGAATCTAACACCAGCTGAAAAATCATTGCTGAGTCCAAGTAATTGTAGCTGCCAGTTACCATCAGACTGTATGCCTTGAGAATAGTAGGTACGATCATTGTTGCCTAGAACAAGCTTTTCGTACTCGGCAACAGAATTCTCATTTCCAGTTAGAATTTGATAAAATCGATTATTAACTTCATCTTTTTCTGGAGCTGCCAAGATCTCTTGTAAACTACGATTAACTAGCCCACCTTTAAAGCCATTGATTTTATACCAGGCGCGTTCAAAGTCATTTCGATAAACCCGAGTCGTAATGTCAAAGCTTTCACCACTAATGAAATAATTAAACTGTACCTGAGTATGAGTCCAGTCCATATTATCAAGCTGGCTAGAGGCGTAACGTCGATTAGGGTTACCATTGAAATCATCATCCGTTAACCCTAAATAGGTCTCGTTAGATGTTTCATCGGCGTATGCAGCTTTTAATTCAAAAACTTGGTCAATCGTTTTACCCGCTAAGTCGTATCGCAACTTAGCCATAACGTCACTTTTCTCAAATCCTGTATCACCACCGCCGTCGAGCTCTTTAAAACCATCTGCACGGACGTGAACTCCTTCGATTAAAAAGCCGAAGTTGTCGATAGTATTACCGTAGTAGGCATGCGCTTTGGCAAAGCCATCACTGCCGCCAGAAATATCCATTAGTCCTTCAGAGCTCTGAGGTACAGCTCTTGTCACCATATTGAGAGATCCTGCTACAGTGTTCGGGCCATATTTAATTGCTGCTGGCCCCTTGAATACTTCAATAGAGGTCATTTTTGCAGTCATAGGAAAATAGTACGCGGATGCAGCTGAATATGGCGCTGGCCCGACTAAGACGCCATCTTCCATTATGTTAATTTTCTTACTGCGTTCGGGAGTTGCTCCCCGGAAGCCAATATTCGGACGTAAACCATAGCCGTCTTCTTCTCGAATATTGACTCCTGGCACGCTATATAAAATACGATTGATATCGTCGAATTTAAATTGTTCTAGCTCTAACTCATCGATCAAGGTTTCCGACCCAGTCTGGCGACTTAAACGCTGATCACGTCCGATAATCTGCATCTTTTCTATATAACTATCATTAACGCTTTGTTTATCTGATTTAACCTCATCTGCTGCAGCTAAAACCTGACTTGTTAAAGCCAACTGAATAGCTAATACGAGACTCAACTTTTGGGTAATGGGCAAGGTACTCATTAATCATTATCTCCCGCAGAAGTTTGTGGTAACTCAAGAGCAAGGGTATTAATAAACTCATTTTTAAGCTTATCTGTTACTGCTTTTACATCATTATGAGTCGCTAGCACTTTACTCTCATCTGCGACTAGAGATTCTGCAAGGCTAGTTTGGTAGCTTCGACTATTGGCCAATGCCGTTGTAATCCGTTCACCCAGTGCTTGCGCTGTGGCAGTATCATTTTCATCAATCAAATAATCATCAAAGCCTAAACCCTCTTTACCAGTGTAAAGTGCGTCCAGAGCTTCCAAGTTACTAGTGATATTTTCAATAGAATGATTAGCTAACGGCGATTCAACATCTTGAGCGCATACACTCGTTCCACAGCTATTCGCAAAAAGCCCTAACGGCGTGGCCAACTTGCCATCTTTAGTGACACTATCGATATAAAACAAAGCATCTGAGAGCTTGTTTACTGCTTCGTGCACAGTGTCAAAACGACTACCTGTTTCACCTGCTTGCTTTAAAGTGGTGCCATAACCTTGTGGCCCACTCCACTGAGAAAGTAGTTGTTGAGCGTTATAATTGATATCTCGGGCAACTTCATTAGCAAATTCACAACGTGCAACACGTCGGTTGTTATCAGTTCGATTATCCCAGCCAGCGGGTGTTACCGAACCGCTACAACTATGTTCAAAGCTCTGATTGAACAGTAAATACTCTATAGCATCTAAGCCTTTACGAGCTGGAGTTCGAGATGCTATATCGTAAGGCACGCCGTTTATATCATTATTTTCAAATGAGACTATATCCAAATCAACACCACAACGACTTATAACTGGCCAAGAGTAAATCTTATTACGTAATGCACCATCGTCATTAAGCAGAGGCCCCAACTGCATCATCTCTACCTGTTGCCACACAGACATAGTATTACTCCAGCTATTTTTAGCATTGGTACTCGCCTGGGTCAGTGCAGAACTATCACTTGTGTCTTGCTCATAATCACTAGCCGCGGTGCAGTAATTATTAATATCTGTAATCTGTTGCTCACTCACACTCACGAAATGCTCAAAAGTTGGTGTAATAACACCATCTACTAGGTTTTCGATAAGTGCTTGTTGGTCGAAGTCTGATGACGTATTGTCTTGGTTGCCATAATCGGCACCAGCATCGCTGCTGGTACTTTCATTACAACCACTTATTAATACTCCCATAAGAGCAATACTTAGCAATGAATAGCGGTGTTGACTTGGCATAATTTTCCCTTAGTTCAAAAACAACAAAAGCTCGGTACCAGATAGCACCAAGCTTTTTGCCTTAAGCGGCGTGAATGACCCCTTTAGGGTTACCAGTTAGCCACATTGTCTGCATCAAGTTCATAGCTTGCTTGCAATATTCCACGAGCTTCGGTGAGATCTGCGATATAAGCATCCACATCACCTGTCAACACTGGCTCATCTCCCATCAGCATATGCAGTTTTTCAAAATCTGCGTCGCTAATACCTGCGTACTCGCTAAACTGTAATCCTAATGCAAACCCCTTCATTTCAGAGTAGTGCTTCGCTAGGTTTTCATAGTTAAAATCTGCACTATCACCATCAGTTGCTAGCGCCGCTAAATCACCGTTTACATCGTTTATGTAATGAACCACTGTTGCAACAATGGCACGCTCCCAAGCATCAAGACCGTTCATGGCATGGCCTTTAAGATCTTCTAGCTGTGCTTCAGTTAGCGCGGTACCGACGTTGTCATTAATTAACTTACGGCCAGCGATAAATGCTGTCATAGCCTGAGTGGTATAATCGGTAGCTGCTGCATTATCTGCAGTCCCCATATCGCGCTTGGCCGCATTAACTGATTGACCGAAGTTATACTCACTGCGTAAATCTATTTTTCCATCGCCATCAGTATCGTGGGAACCATTCCAATCTGCACGGCCATTATCAGCAGATACTTTGCCCGCAATTTCAACATCGGAATATTCTAAGTAGTTCCGAGCGGCCCCAAAGTAACCAAAACCTTCATCAAACTGATGCTCTAGATTACTGTAAGCTGCGCCATCTTTAGCAGGGTTAATGTTGTCGGTTGTTAAGCCTTTACCATCTGTATCAACACCAAAGTAGTCATCAGATGCTTGTGAGTATGTAATAGCCATAAGCAAGAATTTTTGAATCATTTGCGCTAAATCAACGCCGTTTTCATCAACATAAACTTTAGCAATATCATTACCGAGTACATCTTTTCGGACGCTACCACTGATTTTAGCTGCTGCGTTATCTGCAAGGCGATCGAATAGTGTTGTTATCAATGCTGATGGCGTTGTTGAGCCTTTTGCTCCCCAACCTGCAAAATCACCATTATTCCAGTCTTGATGCTGCCCGCCAGTATCGTTACCAGCCAGCTTCCCATGTAGGTTTTTGTACCCCGTTAAATCAGAAAGGAGACCATCCTTTGAGTTATCAATGAAGGTAATTGGCAGGTCTGGATATTCAGTGTCTGCATCTGGGTTGTAAAAGTAGTTTAATTGAGCTAATACTGCGGCTTTATCGGCTAAATCACCGCTATCAATATCAGCTTCCAACTTGTTCTTAATATAACTATTAAGCTCAGCAATCAAAATATGACGGGCATTCTGGCCAGTATAAGATACGCTCGACTCACCGTCGTTAAGCTTACTGTCAAATTCATAACGATCCATTACATCATTAATGGTAAGTGTGACTTCTTTTGTGAAGCTATCACTATCACTATCAGTTACAGTTATTTCAACTGTTAACTCTAATGACTCCACACCGTCAGCTTCTAAAATAACGCCTTCAGCAAGCATCAATGTATTGTCTTCAATCACGAACTTATCGCTATTTACACTATAAGTATGCGTATCGCCACTGTCAGCATCGACCGCTGACAAAGTACCTACAACTGCATTTGCGGTATTTTCGTCAACAGTTGCATTTGAAAGTACAACATCTGTAGGGGCACTATTTACTGGTGCTGGGGTTGGTTCAGGACTTGAGGAATCTGAACCTCCGCATGCCGTAAGTAACCCCATTGAGAGTGCAATAGTTGTTGCTAAAATCGATTTATTCAGTTGCATACAAATACCCTAATAATTGCTAGTTGCTAGCCATTTAAATGTGAACCACCTTAATTTACATTTATGCTACACGAATGTAAATGATAATACATCCTATTTACAGCGTAATTAGAAAACAACACATCGATAGGTTGCTTTTTAAACAGAAGGGAGAATCTTGTAAATTAAGGAAAACCTAAATAAGCATTCACCTTATTCAGGTAAACACTGACAAAAACTCATCCTAGGAGCGAACTGATAGTTAAATAGGCAACTAAAGGGCTTTAACTTAATAATGAAACAATATGTAAATAATCAGTAAATCATACTTTTGCTCTACTTGACTTTACGGTTTTGGAATATAATCCCAAAAGCAGCAACGTATCTTTTTGATGTTTTTTCGATAAAAAATGACTATAAAAGTTAATCCTCAGAGCGCTCAATTTCGATAGCGCTATCGAAATTCACGGTAAGAGCATTACGATTTTTAATCAATTTTAGAATGAAAAAGAGCAGTTTTATGACGTTATCAGATTATGAATACGCACTTTTTACATCATTTAGGTTGAAATTCAAACAAGTAATAACTTTGTTGGCCAGTTAATGAGAATATTGAACGCCCTCTATTTAGGATGTCAAGAGCATTTATAATGCTCTTGCCTTGAGTTCGTCTTTGTCTCGGCATGCAGCCTCCTTGTTAAATGCTCAAATCAAGTGTAGTAGGAGGTCGCGATTGATCCCATTAACTATGGCTGATGAGATGGACGCTCTCTAATACCTGTCTCTTGATCAGATCTTATAAGCTCTCACCATCAGCCACCATTTCTTTCGCGACTCGATAGCCTACAACATGAGACTGCAATGTACTCCAACCTTCCCAAACGGCCGCGCAGCTTGCTATACCTGTTCGCTTGGTATCGGTAAAACCACCCAGTTTTGCGATTGATTGATACGCCCATTTTAGGCTTGGTGCTCCTTTTCCTTTATGCCCTCTAGCCTTATTAAATCGCATTAACACCTTCCATTCACCCTCTTCGAGTACCGCGTC
>NZ_JBFRMK010000145.1:0-9642 GCF_041470405.1 Shewanella sp. 10N.286.45.A1 | reverse complement strand
TGTCATTACTCACTTTGAATTAGCGTGCCAAAACGCTCTGAGTAGATCAGCTTCTTATACTGATTGGTATTAGATTGTTCATATGTATATTGAAGCTAAAGGCACTTATACTCGTCGTCTAAGCTAGACGATTAGATGATCGCATGCCATAAAGAGGTCACTAATGCAGAATTCGGTTTGTTACGGTATCCGGTGGCTGTACGGCAGATGTTTATGCTTGCGGCATTGTATCGCGTACCTATTGGCATCAAAGCCTGATTTAGCTGTAAGGACTACGACTGAGTAAGGCTAATCGTTCTAGGTTTCATGGCATCATTAGTTCCAGGAATTGCGAGATAAAGGCTTTGGGTAAGATCTAACAATGGTAGTTCGGGTATAAGAGTTTATGGGCATGATAAGCTCCAATATTCTTTAAGTCGTCTAGAGAACAGTATTGTAGCCTTTGTATAAATCCGTTGGCAGAAGTCTATTCAGCAATTCAGTTGTGCGACATTTTCTGTGCTTGAGGGGAAGGGCGATGAATGCACTTGCATGCCATAGAATCGTTTGGGAATTTAGATTGTAGCTACGGAGCGGAAGAGTTTTGTACTTTTCACAAAAAAGCCTTCAATAAATGAAGGCTTCTAGGTTTAAAGCGCTAGTAATTACTTATAACCGCCAGCCTTTGATTGGTCTTCACTATAATCAAGCTTTTCGTGACTCTGACCCATAGCCTCAGCAACTTCTGGTGGCATGTAGTTCTCATCATGCTTTGCTAAGACTTCAGTTGCTTCTAGCTTACCAGGAGCTGATAAAACGCCTTGAGCGACGATCCCTTGGCCCTCACGGAATAGATCTGGTAACAGGTCGTCATAAGTTACGATGATTTCGCCGCCAGCAGCATCATGGACAGCAAACTCAACATGAAGGCTATCAGGATCACGAACCATAGAGCCGATAGTTACCATGCCGCCGACGCGGATACGTTGGCCGATCTCAGGCATAACGCCGGTATCTTTCTTACCTTGAACAATTTCAGTAGGGGTAAAGAAAAGGTTCAAGTTTGAGTTTAGTGCATATAATAGTAGTGAAGCGATTGCTGCCACACCACCAATTAGAGCTACTGCTAGGGTTAAGCGTTTTTTTCTTCTTGGATTCACTATTTAGTACTCCGAGTTTCTTTTAAGCGTTCTTCTCGCTGAATCTTCTTCGCGATCTCTACTAACACTTTACGTTTCTGTCTAACACTTAAAACGACGAGCGTTCCAAGGGAGAAGAAGGTTACACCGTAAGCAAGCCATACATAAAAAGCATAGCCGCCCATATTAAAAAATTCACTAATTGAGTCGAATTGCATTATTTGACCCCTTCTGCTTTAGCAAGTTCACGCACCCATGGACGCATTCCATTTCGTGCTAAGATTTCTGCTCTAAATCTCACTAATGTAATTGCTGCGATCATCAGACCGAAACCAAATATGTTAATCAACAATGGATATAGCATATCTGTCGACATTGTAGACTTTTCAGTAATACGGATTGTAGACGGCTGATGTAGCGAGCTCCACCAATCTACAGAATACTTAATAATTGGGATATTGATGACACCAACAATAGCCAAGATCCCTGCAGCACGAGCCGCTAACACTTTATCTTCAAATGATGCGTAAAGGGAAATCACACCTAGATAAAGGAAAAGCAACACTAGTTCAGACGTTAGGCGTGCATCCCAAACCCACCAAGTGCCCCACATAGGTTTACCCCAAGTTGCGCCTGTTACAAGTGCAATAAAGGTAATAACCGCGCCAATAGGAGCGATAGATGCAGCAGCCCAATCGGCAGATTTTATTTGCCAAACCAGACCAATGAATGAACATGTGGCCATACCCATATATGCGGCCATAGACATTGAGGCTGCCGGTACATGAATGAAGATAATACGGTAGCTGTCGCCTTGCTGGTAATCGGTTGGGGCAAAACCTAAGCCCCAGATTGTGCCTATACCGATAAATGCAATTGCTAAGGTGGCAAACCAAGGCAATAGCGTGCTTGAAAGCTTATAAGCGCGTTCTGGATCCGCGTATGAATGTAACCATTTCCACATTTTAGTTAGTACTCACTCGTAAGGAAGCACCAATTGCGAATGGTGCTAACGTTAATGAACCGATCAACATGGCGCCGATTATAGCGAGTTGACCATCATAAGGTAAATTCATTCCAGCAGCATCAATTGCGCTGGTAGCAAAAATTAACACCGGAATATACAACGGTAAAATGAGCAAGCTTAATAGCACGCCACCTTTACGTAATCCGACAGTCAATGCCACACCAATTGCTCCTAGTAGACTTAATACTGGAGTCCCTAGAGCTAATGTTGCGATTAGCGCACCATAACTATTAGTGTCTAGGTGTAACAAGACTGCTAATAAAGGTGCCACTAAAATTAAAGGTACACCTGTTAATATCCAATGTGCCAGCACTTTTGCTAAAACCATTAATGGCAGAGGTTGTGGGCTTAGCAGCATTTGCTCAAGGCTACCATCGACATAATCAGCTTTGAATAAACGCTCTAATGACAACATCGATGCAAGGAGTGCAGCAACCCAGATAATACCGGGTGCGACCCGTGTTAGTACTTGTGGCTCTGGCCCGATACCTAATGGAAATAGAGTCACAACCAATACAAAAAACAATAATGGATTAAAAATATCACCGCGATGACGGATAGCAATCTGCAGATCTCGTTTGAGTAACGTACCGAAAGCTTGGGTATAACTAATACCTTTTTTCATTGCTAATTCCTAAACAAAGCGATAATCAAGACGAATTTTACGCAAGATGTCATCACCAATCACACCCATGTCCTGATGAGTCGTTAAGATGACACAACCGCCACGTTTCGCATGAGCCAAAAATAAGTGCTCAAGCTCTTCTACGCCCTTTTTATCGATCGCAGTAAAAGGTTCATCAAGTAGCCAAATTTTACAGTTAGTATGCCATAGCCTTGCTAGCGCAGTACGTCGATGTTGGCCTGCTGATAGATGACCTGCTAAAGCTTCTTCAAAACCTGATAAATTTACTTTTGAAAGGATTTCGCGTGTATCAAAGCCATCATACCCGCTGATTCTTAAATTGAAGTTAAGATTTTCCTCAGCGGTTAGTTCACTTTTAACACCAGCGAGGTGGCCTAGATATAACAGTTCATCGTTATACTCGTCTCGACATCGGTTGATGTCTTCACCTTTAAAATTGATATGGCCAGCGTAAGGGCGGGACAAACCCGCAATTATTCGTAAAAGACTTGTTTTACCCGCGCCATTGGGGCCTTCTATTTGAACAATCTCGCCTTCGGTGATCTCAAAGCTCAGTTCGTCAAAAAGAATACGCTCTTCTCTAATACAAGTTAGGTTACTAGCTGATACCAGTGTTGTTGCTTTTGATTGTTCTACCACTGAGCCCTCTATATCATGCCGTATAAAAACACAAGTGATACTAACACATAGACTTTCAAGCGTTTAGTTCCGTGTTGAGCTAAGTGTCAGCAATTTGATGTAGTTCCAATATTAGAAAGTTTTTAGGAACTTTTTAAACATTTGCTAATATATTAACGTTTTTGAGAACTATGTCTTGCTAAACAGCTTTTAACGCGATTTAAATCACAAATAGATGCCATTTGGTGAAGTTTGTAGTAACCTAGCGCTGCGATAATAAGTCTGCCGCATCCTCTAAGGGCAGCGTGAGCTTTGTTAGAATTTGCATTAGGAACCTATAAAATGAAAAAATTATTAGCACTGACTGCAGCTGCTGCATTAACTTTGTCTACAAGTGCTTTTGCTCAAGATGGCAAAGCTGTCTACGACAAAGCTTGTCAAGTTTGTCACAGCATGGGCGTTGCTGGCGCACCAAAAGCACATGACGCTGCGGCATGGGAGCCTCGCTTAGCGAAAGGCGCCGACGCACTAGTATCAAGCGTTAAATCAGGCCTAAACGCAATGCCACCAGGTGGCATGTGTACTGATTGTTCAGATGAAGACTACAAGAAAGCAATTGAGTTTATGTCAAAGTAAGCTTTTTTGCTGATATAAAAAAACCGGCTTAAGCCGGTTTTTTTATGGGTGATATTTGCAACTACTGAACTTGGGTATCTAGAACAAGTTGTCCAGTATCTCCAACTTTAATCATCGCAAGTTTACCTTGGATGTCACCGGCTTGTGGCTTAACGCTGCCGTGCTTAGATAGTACTGCAATCACTTCGACAGTTTTAGCATCACTCAACTTAACATTGCCGCCCATATTGGTGCTGTCATCAAGTGTAATAGAAGCAGGTAGTGAGTCAGCTGACACTTTAGTTGCAGCCAATGGAACTTTAGGGCCCTCTGTAGAGCGAGCAAAGATGAACAGCATATCAGTGCTAGAAACCTGTGCTTGTAGCTCAGGAGAGATAGAGACTTCTATCGTCACAGTCTTAACTGTAGCCTTAGGTTTTACGTTCTTATGAGCGTCATCATTAGGCATTTCACCTTCCGCACTCATTCTCATTTTAGCACTGTCGATAGCATTGATTATCGCACTGCGATCAACATCTTTACGTTCGCTATCCAAAATCAATTGCCATGCATCGATAGCCGTTTGATATTCTGCAGAGAAGAAAGAGTCCATACCTACAAGCAATAATGTAGAAGGGTCAGAAGGATCAAGTTCTAACGACTGATCGATAAGAGCCTGAACTGCTGGTGTCATCTGTTGGTTCGAGCGGTAGTATAAGGCTGTTGCCTTAGGGCCTAGTAGCTCAGCATGTACACCAACCAACTCCATTGTTTTGTCGAATGCCATGATGGCATCGTCATAACGATTAGCTGAGATATATGTATGACCAAGACTAAACCATAGCTGACTGTTTTCAGGTTCAGCTTTGGCCTGTGCTTCCATCATTTGTACTCGCTGAGACATCATTTGCGCAGCATCCATACCTGAATGTGCTTCATTAGCTGCCATCGGCTTGTCTAAGTTTTCATATGCACCTAGTGTTGAGTACATATAGCCTGAAATACCTAGAATGATTGCTGACATAACAGCTGGCCAGGCAATACTTTTAGGCTTTACTTTATTAACAAGAGACTCATCGTCACCTTGTTTCATATCTTGAAGCAGGCTTATTTCGAGCTCTTTCTTAAGCGCATCGAATTCAGCTTGATCAAGTAAATCTTCTTCTACTTCTTTCTCTAAAACAGAAAGACGTTCATTAAATAATTCTAAGTTGGTGCTTTTGCGAACACCGGCTTCTTCTGTCCGTCGCATTTGCTGCTGACGAAAATGTGGGAACCAAATCAGCGCTAGGCTGACCAACACAAATAAGGCTATCAAGATCCAGAATGTGGTCATTATGTCTATTTCACTTTAGTTTGCGAAAAAGCGGATTCACCGCTGAACTAGGAATAAGATTATACGTAAAGATTATTCATTGAACAGTAATATAACCTGAAATCGTCATAGTTGCGTACTTGTTCACAGATTGATTTTATTTGCAAAATAACTCGAAACTTACGGGAACTTCTTGAGTCTGACTTAAAAATCCCACTAAATATGCTCAGTTTACGGTGGAATTTTTGAACAACTGTTTATGTGTTGCTCGTAATAAGATAGGGAAAGAATGAGACAAGTCACCCATATTTGTACGAAATAGGCAGACAGGAACAATAGCAAATACTAAACTGAGCTAAATTTGTACCCTTTTAGTAGTGTTAACTACGGATTCGTGTGTAATGATATTAGCGTATGCTTATCAATACATGATTTAGGACTGAGGAAAACCCATGATCCCAGAATTAGGACACTTTTCGCTGATTATCGGTGTGGCATTTGCCATGCTTTTAGCTATCGTCCCTTTAGTAGGTGTAGCTCGCAAAGACCAATACTTGGTGCGCTATGCTTGGCCATTAACATACGGAATGTTCTTTTTTATTCTGTTCTCCGTTATCGCGCTCGGTTATAGTTTTGCCGTCGACGATTTTTCCGTCGCTTATGTAGCGCACCATTCCAATTCCGAATTGCCAATCTTCTTTAAGATTGCTGCAGTCTGGGGTGGTCATGAAGGTTCATTGCTGTTTTGGGTGTTCTCATTATCGGCTTGGGCAGCTGCCGTTGCACTGTTTAGTAAAGGCTTAGAAGAGGTCTTTACTGCACGTGTTCTAGCGGTTCTAGCCATGATTTTGATTGGTTTCTCATTATTCATGTTGCTGACTTCTAGCCCTTTTGAACGTCTATTCCCGATACCAATGGAAGGGCGTGACCTTAACCCAATGTTGCAAGATGTTGGCTTAATCTTCCACCCTCCTATGTTGTACCTAGGTTATGTAGGTTTCTCAGTAAGCTTTGCATTCGCTATTGCAGCGTTAATGAGTGGTCGTTTGGATTCTGCTTGGGCTCGTTGGAGCCGTCCTTGGACATTGGCTGCTTGGGTATTCTTAACTGGTGGTATCGCGCTTGGTTCGTGGTGGGCTTATTACGAACTTGGCTGGGGCGGTTGGTGGTTCTGGGATCCAGTTGAGAACGCATCATTTATGCCTTGGTTGATTGGTACAGCTCTGGTTCACTCACTTATTGTGACTGAAAAGCGTGGCGCTTTCCGTAACTGGACTGTTCTACTATCAATTTTCGCATTCTCGCTAAGTTTATTAGGCACCTTTATTGTACGTTCTGGCGTACTCACATCTGTGCATTCATTTGCTGCAGACCCAAGTCGAGGAATGTTCATTCTGCTCTTGCTAGGGCTAGCCGTCGGCGGTTCGCTAACCTTGTTTGCTTTCAGAGCGAGCGAGATGAAGAGTCCTGCGCGCTTCCAGCTTAAGTCGAAAGAGACAATGCTGCTGGTGTGTAACTTATTGCTAACTGTAGCGTGTGGTACCGTTTTACTTGGTACGCTTTACCCACTGCTGATTGATGCATTAGGAATGGGCAAGATTTCTGTAGGTCCTCCATACTTCAACGCCGTATTTGTGCCAATTGTACTAGTGCTATTTGGTTTCATGGGTATTGGTCCAGTGATCCGCTGGAAGAAGTCAAAAGATGGTGAGTTGAAACGTCAACTTCTTATACCAGCTGTTATCGCTTCTGTTGTTGGACTTGCCGCACCGTTCCTTGCCGGTGGTGAATTTAACATCTGGGTAGTGTTCGGTATTGGTACTGCAACTTGGGTAACAATCATGACATTCCGAGCTGCTTACAATATGGTTAAGACCAAAGAAGGCCCAGTCGATATGGCTCGTCTTGGTCGAAGCCAACTAGGTATGATCATTGCGCATCTAGGTATTGCCGTGTCAGTTGTCGGTGCAACGATGGTTTCTAATTACTCTGTTGAGAAAAGTGTCCGTATGGGACCTGGTATCTCTCAAGAGTTAGCGGGCTACACCTTTAAGTATATTGAGACTAAAAATGTAGTGGGTCCTAACTACACTGCGCAGCAAGGTCAGATAGAAGTTTATCAAGATGATGAATACGTCACATTATTAAGACCTGATCGTCGCCAATATAATGTACGTACTATGGATATGACCGAAGCAGGTATTGATTGGGGCTTATTCCGTGACCTTTACGTCACAATGGGTGACCCTATCAGTCGTACAGAATTTGCTGTTCGCCTTAACTATAAGCCATTCGTTCGTTGGTTATGGTTCGGATCAATCTTTATGATGGTTGGTGGTTTCTTTGCTGCTTCTGACAAGCGTTACAGAGTTAAAGCAAAGAGTGCTGATAAAAAAGCCGCAGACAACAGTGATAAATTAGCAACGGCATAATGGAATAGGGTGAGTATGAAAAAGCTAGTTTTATTTCTTCCACTGGTTGTGTTTTTAGGTTTAGGAGTGTTCCTTTACAAGGGGCTCTTCCTAAACCCTCAAAAACTCGATTCTGCTCTAGAAGGAAAGCCGATCCCGACTTTCGAACTAGAGATTTTGGAAAAGTCAGGGGAGACTTTGACTAATGAGACACTTAAAGGGAAAGTTTCTCTGCTAAACGTGTGGGCAACATGGTGCCCTTCATGTAAGTACGAACATCCTTTTTTAATGACCTTAGCGCGCAAAGATATTTTGCCTATCTACGGTATTAACTATCGTGATGAGCGAGCATTGGCTATTCGCGAGCTAAGTCGTGAAGGTAATCCTTACGCGATTAATATCTACGACCATAACGGCCGTCTAGGATTAGATTTAGGTGTCTACGGTGCTCCTGAAAGTTTCTTAGTCGATCACAAAGGGATTATTCGTTACAGATATGCGGGTCCAATTGACTCTCGTGTTTGGAAAGAAACTCTTTACCCAATGGTTCAAGAGTTACAGGCTGAAGCCGCGAAGGATGGTGCATCATGATAAAGATATTAGTTAAGAGCCTTTCTGCTCTTGTGCTATTACTGAGCATGGCATCAGTAGCTAATGCGACTCCAGTAGATACTTATGAATTTAAGTCTCCAGAAAACCAAAAGCGTGCACTGTCTTTAGCGCATTCATTGCGTTGTCCTCAGTGTCAGAATCAAAACTTGATTGATTCTAATTCACCAGTTGCACAAGATCTTCGTTTAGAAGTATTCGAAATGGTCGACGAAGGCAAAAATGACGACGAAATTGTAGAGTTCATGACAAGTCGTTACGGTGAATTCGTACTTTATAAGCCAAGAATGGAAGCCAAGACTTATGTTCTTTGGTTAGGCCCTATCGGTTTATTAATATTTGGTGGCTTTATTGGTTTTCTATTCATACGCAAACAGCGTATTGCAGAAGCAAATACAGATGAGCTAACTTCGGAAGATCAGCAAGAGCTAGATCGTCTATTGAAGCGAGATACTAAATGAAAAACATAGTATTTGGACTCTTTGTAGCCACGCTAATGTTTGCAGGGCAAGCGCAAGCTTACCCTGGTATGCAAAAGCAAGGCGACAAACAGATCCAATCAAGTGTTGATCAAATTAGTGTTTTGCCTAAGCCATTTCCAATAGAAGCCGTTCCTTTTAAGGATAGTCAGGGTCAACCTGTTGATTTTAGCCAATACAAAGGCAAGGTTATTATGGTTAACATGTGGGCCACCTGGTGTCCCCCATGTGTGAGAGAGCTTCCTGCTATTAGTCGATTCTCTGACAAAATCGGTTCAGAAGAGTTTGAAGTTCTTCCGGTATCGATAGATCTAGACGGTAACAAGCAAGTGGAACCATTCCTTAAATCATTAGGAATGGAAAACTTTACGACCTATTATGATAAAGAGCAGAGCCTAAGTGATGTATTCCCGCTGGATACCATTCCTGCCACCTTTATCCTTAATAGAGAGGGTGAGTTAATTGCATTTGTGCGTACCTTTGTAGATTGGGACGATGATAAGGCAGTAACACTGATAAAAGGCTTCTTAGAGCAAACGAAGTAGTCGCGAATTACTGAACTGTCTTAAATAGGCGATAAAAAGGGGCTTTTAGCCCCTTTTTTGCGCGTATCGTTTGAGAAATGTGCGCTTAAACGTTTTATTGCATTTTTTCTCATTTAGCCCCTTGCGCTCTGTCAGGATTTCCCTATAATGCGCATCCACTGACACGGCACAGCAGGCCAGTCGCTCTTAGCAAAAGCTAGGTAGTACGGGACTTGCAGCGTAATCAGTACCTCTTTTGACGAAGAGGCGAGAGATTAAC
>NZ_JBFRMK010000144.1:0-27442 GCF_041470405.1 Shewanella sp. 10N.286.45.A1 | reverse complement strand
AATGCAATTGGTATTACTATGCACAAAAGAAGCAAAAGACAGGCAAAAAAAGACCCAAAACTATTCCAATTGTTCTGGGTCTAGGGGAATGGCTCTCAAGGAGCCGTGCGCTACTGGTGTTAACCGTTTAAGGTTAAAATCTGTTACTTACTCAATCTCTGAACAAACTAGTGTAATAGAGTGTAGTAGAGCATTGCCATTTAGGCATAATTTTTTTTAATTACTTCTTGTCTATATGTAACTAAAAATTACTGCTGACTGTAGCGCGTAATTTTATCTTTAACTAAGTCTCTGGGAAGATTGTTTTTTAGCTTATTGCCAAGATGTTTAACCACCCCTAAAGAAACTCCTGCATAGCTGACAATGGTTTCGCCTTGAGGCTTTACCTTTTCGCTTAAGCTAATATCTCTGCCCATTAAAAATACTTGTGCCTCATCATCGCTGAGCTCAATAGTGTTTGGGGACGTTAAGGCTAAAACAGCTTCATGTTTTACTTTAAAACCTTTTTTTAGCACATCGGCTAATTTCATTCCAATACGTTGAAAACGCATTTTACCGATGAGTTTATGGAAGGGTTGAGGGAAAAGCCACACTTCTGCATCTCGAACGTAGATGTCATTTTCATTTGGTAAAATGATATCGAACGATGTTTTTAGGTATTCGGCTATTTCAGACACTTTTTTCGCAGAAGCTTTTTCAAATGGGAAATTCTTTTGCTTTCTAGGTTCTGGCAATGCTCGCGCGATAGCTTTAACTTTTTTTATCTTTGCAACAAAGAAGCCTTCACTGTCGTATATTTGTGGCCAGACATGCAAAAAGCCCTCTTCGGTACAAGCCTTATCTGCGCCAGTAAATAGTGAACATAGGTTAATAAACTCAACAGCGCCTGGATAGCGCTGTTTTAAATAATCACAAACGTTTTGGTTCTCTTGTCGACTTAATGCGCACGTTGAATAAACCAGTTCACCGCCAGGCTTTAATGCTTGAAAAGCGGAGTCAATGAGCGCTTTTTGAGTATCAACAATTCCTTTTAAATCATTATTGTCCCAATTCTTTAAAGCGTCAGGATCTTTTCTTATCGTGCCTTCGCCGCTACAAGGAGCGTCGAGCAATATCGAGTCAAATATTTCAAACATATACTCGCCAAATACACGAGCATCAAAATGCGTTAGCGCGCAGTTTGCAACCCCCATGCGGGCGATATTTGCATGCAGTACTTTCACTCGGCTGGCAGAGTACTCATTTGCGACAAGTAAGCCTTTGTTACCCATTAAAGCAGCAATTTGTGTTGTTTTAGACCCCGGTGCTGACGCCATATCTAATACATACTGTTGAGCATCATTTCGCTTAGGTGAAAGAAGCGCCGTTGGTGGTAGCATTGAACTGGCTTCTTGAATGTAAAAAAGTCCTTGCAGATGCTCTATGGTATTACCGAGCTGGATCTCCTGTTCCAATTTAATCCAGTAGCCATTTTCACACCAAGGAATAGGATCAAAATGCCAACCTTTAGGCACCATTAAATTAATAAAATCATTGGTTGATATTTTAAGTGTGTTTACCCGTATAGAGGGTCGCAGAGGCTTACTGCTGTAGCAGATAAAATCGTCCATTGAGAGGTGTGCGGGCAGATCATGTTCGATGCTATTGATAAAATTTTGATTAAAATGAGCCATATGCCGAAGGTAATGCGATAAAGTAGTCTGATTATATACTGAAAAATAGATATAGTGAGAGCACTTGTATTGAAGAGTGTCGCGTCGCGCCCGATCAGGAGAGGAGCAGTGAGTGTTAAATAAGATATGGTTTAGTTTTTTTGCTGTTGCATTGTCTGCCATTTTTATACAGCTGCTAAGCGGTAACGTTGGCGTACTAAGCCAAAGTGTCGAAGCGATTTTTTCCAGTGCTAAATTAGCCGCAGAGATAGCGTTAGGCTTAATAGGGGTGCTGTGTTTGTGGATGGGGCTTATGCGAGTTGGCGAGAAGGCTGGGGTAGTTGCGTTTTTTTCCCGTGCTTTTGAACCGTTATTATCACGTTTGATGCCCGAGGTACCACGAGGGCATCCAGCCTATGGCAGCGTTACCATGAACCTAACCGCGAATATGTTAGGTTTAGACAATGCTGCTACTCCACTAGGCTTAAAGGCGATGCAAGATCTTCAGTCTTTAAACCCAGTTAAGCACACAGCGACCAATGCACAGATTTTGTTTTTGGTACTCAATACCTCCTCTATAACCTTAGTGCCGGTTACGGTATTTCTTTACCGTGCGCAGCAAGGGGCTGCAGCGCCTGCTGATATATTCTTACCTATCTTATTAGCCACATCCGCATCGACCTTAGCAGGTGTACTCGCTGTTGCTATTGTACAGCGTTTATCAATTTTAAATACGGTGGTTATCGCCTACGCAGCAGGGATTTTGGCAACGTTAACCGCGTTGATATTTTACTTATCAACCCTCACTGTTACGGCAATTGGAGAGGTGAGTACTGCTATGGGTAATGGCATTTTGCTGCTACTTATTTTTAGTTTTGTACTGGTTGCAGGTTTGCGTAAGGTGGCTGTGTATGATGAGTTTATTGAGGGAGCGAAAGAGGGATTTGCGCAATCGATTAAGCTTATCCCTTATCTGCTTGCTATGTTGCTAGCGATAGGGTTACTGCGAGCTTCAGGTGCGCTTGAATATTTATTAAATACAATTGCGGGGATAGTGGCGTTTGCTGGCGGCGATACGCGTTTCGTTGACGCTATGCCAACGGCAATCATGAAGCCATTTAGCGGCTCTGGCGCAAGAGCGATGATGCTTGAGACTATGCAGTACTACGGTGTTGACTCCTTTGCTGGCCGACTTGCCGCAATTTTGCAAGGCAGTACCGAAACGACGTTTTACGTGCTGGCGGTATATTTTGGTGCTGTTGGAATACGCAATGGACGCCATGCTCTGGCTTGCGGTTTATTCGCAGATCTTGCGGGTATTGTGGCTGCGATATTGGTTTGTTATCAGTTTTATGGTTAATACCAATCAGCATAAAGGTTTATTGCCCAACGAGAGTTAAGCAGAACATAGCAAATACCACTATTAGCCCATTGGTCTTAAATTCGCACGCCAGAAAACACTCTGAGTAGGTCAACTTATTATACTGATTGGTAGAACACGTTTCTTGATAAGAAAAAGGCGATAACTTAAGTAAGTTATCGCCTTTTGTGTATTAGCAGGTTGCAAGTTTAGTCGGTTGCTGATTGTTTTGGTGCCCACTCTAACCAGAGTGGATCGACAGCGGAGCTAAGTGAAAAGCGATGCTGCGGCTCAATCATATTATCAGCTGTCGTGACATCTTTCGTGGCAAGGCCAATTCCACCGGCAAGAATGGTTTCAAGGGAACCAGTTTCTATCTGAGCGCCAGAAAATAGACCCACATCGACTTTTACACCCGAAAGATCCCAAAGTACACTCGTGTTATTAACTAAGTGCTTATATTGGCTTTCTATGTGAGCCGTCATCTCGACTCCGGTACCGTCTTTAATCAATTGATAACTGTCAACCTGACCGACCTTTATGCCACGAAAGAAGATAGCCGTGCCTTTATTAATAGAGCCCAAATTGTTATTAGTGATAATTAAAGTGAGTGCGTTATCTATATTGTAAAATGGCTTATTAACCAAGCCAATAAAGCTATCTGCTGTTTGTGTGCTCACTCCGGGAACAACCGATATATAAGGACCTGTGAGTAGAGTCTCTGGGGCTTCAATTCCAGCCAGCGAAACCTGCGCATCAACAATTGAAAAGCTCGCATCTTGCTGGTTGAAGTTTGCGGCGTAATCCCCATAGAGATAAGCGGAAACATTCAACTCAGTCAGATCTTTACTCAGTAAAACTGACTCGACTTCACCTACTTTATGACCTAAATAGCGGATAGGGGCTTTCTTAGCTAATTTTACGCTGGCAGGGAAGGTCATAGTTATCGCCGTTGATTGGCTTAACGCAAGAAATTTTGAGTCATATAACTGATTCTCTCGCCCTTGTGCTGGTTGCTCAAGCAGTCCTAAAGTGATCCCACCTTTTAGTGCCCCTTGTAGCGGCGACATTTCAACCTCAATACCACTTAAACTAGCGTTGATTGCTAACGCGCTATTACGCCAAAAAACCGTTTTGTCGGTTAACAGCGATGCAAATGTTTTTTGGATACTGATATCAATTAGAAAGTCGTTACTCTTTCGCTGCCAATCTACTTTGTTAACCTGGCCAATCTGCATTTTTTTATAGTAAATCGGTGAGCCATCAACCACATCAGCGGCATCATTACTGAAAAGTTGTCGAGTTATTAGTTGCGAGTTCTTAAAGTAGTTATCTGCTTCGTTACTGCTGGCAAATACTTTTAGTACCGCACCGTTAGCTAACTGCTGGTTGCTAGATCCTTTAACCAAACTTAACGCACCATTGGTAAAAGTACTAAGATCGCGAGCCTTAACCGCAACACCGTCTAAGTTGGCTTCTACTGAAAGCACGGACTCGGCGATAAAATAACTACCCTTGGTGAGTAAAGAGCTAAAATCTGAATCAACTTCGATACTATACTCAACTCCAGTCAGTGCTTTATTTAACTCGCTAGACTGAACAGTGCCTATTTTTATTTGCTTGAAACGTAAATCCGCGCCGGCAGAAACGCCTGGATTGGTATCTGAGTTTAAAGTTAATGTAAGCTTGTTACTATTAAGTGGCTCTGGTTTAGTTGCTAATAAAGGGTATTGCTGTAGTGGGGCGCCTGAGCCTGGCATAAAGTTAATAACACTACCTGTGAGTAACCGCTCTGGATGATTGATACCGCTTAAAGAGATATCAGCACCCTCTAACCAAAATGATGAACTACCTGCTAATAACTCGGCATATTTACTGTCAATTTTGGCTGCTAAAGATATACCGTTATTAGTTAAGTTTTTATTGGTAACCCGACCTATATTAATCCCTCGAAATACAATGGCTGTATTGTTTGCAACTGATTCTGTGCCGTTAGCTATTAGGTTAAACTCGATACCACCGAAGGCTTGTTTCTCGCTATCATACAAAGCAAATTCATGTCGGTTTTCAGCTGCAATAGAGCCATCATTTGAACTAAAGCTAATACCTCCAGCGAGAATAGCTGCAAGACTTTCACTACGAACTTCTATACCGGCAAGGGAAGCGTCGATACTAATGCCTGACACATTCCAAAACTGCGAGTCGACTTTGACTAAGTTCGCATATTGCTGCTGAATAAACGCGGTCACTATAATCTTGTTGCTACTATCTAAACGGTAACCAACAACTTGTCCAACTGGGATCTGCCGATAGAAAATAGGTGAACCTACATCCAACGAGCCCAATTTCTCGGAAGTAATGTTAACAATGAGTCCTTCGTTACCCGGCGTTATAACCGGTGCGCTGATCTCCGCTTCAAAAAAAGAGGCTGACTCTCCCTCACCGGGTAAAATCCCGATGTAATTACCTGAAAATAATGTGTCTAAACCTTCAACGCCAGTAATCGAAGCCTTAGGTTTAACAAGCCAAAACTTGGTGGCTTTGTTTAGAAATGGTGAGGAGCGATAATCCATTAAAACATCAACATTAACGCCCTGAAGATCGTCATCGATACTGATATCAACGACTTTACCTACGGTAAGACCTTGATATTTTACTAAGGTCTTACCTATATCCATACCCGTGGCATTTGGAAAATGTATTCTGACCTCTACGCCAGACTCGCGGATGCTCTTAACTCCTAACCAAGCTCCTAGCGCCAATGCAATAATCGGTAGTAACCAAATAGGAGAGAAGAGTTTTTTCTTTACTACTTTAGGTGTTTGTACTTGAGTCATTTTTAGTTTCCAATCTGTCCCAGAGTAAGCGTGTATCAATCACTTTTGCTGCCAGTTGTGTTAGCAAGATAACTAAGGCGAATGCAGTGGCTGCAGGTGCTGGTTTTGCATCTAAAAGTTGTCCCATATTGACTACAGCAACGGTGAGTGAAATGACAAATAGATCTAACATCGACCATCTACCAATCCACTCGATAATATGAAAGCCCATCATTAGTTTTTTCTTAGATATGGGTAACTTAAAGCTAATTGCAGTCAAATATATGGTGAGTCCTACAATTTTAAGCACCGGCACCAAGATGCTCGCGGTAAATAGGATAATGGCAATAGGGATCATGTCTGTTTTTACCAGATGTGCAATCCCAGAAAAAATAGTGTCTTGAGTCACTTGGCCTTGATTTGTCAATGTGGTAATCGGGTAAAGATTAGCCGGGATAAGCAAAATTGCAGCTGTTATCAGTAAAGCCCAACTCTTTTGCAGGCTATCATAATCCCTTACTTTTAATTTAGCATCGCAGCGGCTGCAACAAGCGGAATTGGCACAAGTGACTTTGTTGCAAGTTGGGCAGCAAGTTAGGCCTACCTCCTTTCCTAATGTGGAAGCGGCTTTATTATCGTTCAAGGAAACTCCACATATGCTCTAAATCGTACTCTCTTAAAAGGAATAAATGCATTACAAACAGCATTGTAAAACAGAAAGTACCAAAACCGAAAGAAACGGTAGCAAAATCAGCAAGGTTAAACGCAGCAACTAAAAAGCTGATGACATAGATTTCGAGCATCGTTAACTGCGTCAGTAAGCCTTGTAACTTTAATGCCTGTTTTAAGACTGACCTTAATAAAGGCGATTGTAATCCGTATTTAATGATTAGGATCTGTACCAATATAGAAGTTAATAAGATTCCAGGTGCGATAACCGCTGCAGTCATAACCGCTATAGCGACAACCCAATATCCCTGTTGATAGACAGCAGCAGCGCCTTCAAACACAGTTGTTGTGCGCATGCTGCCCAAAAACTCAAGTTCAAGCACCGGAAAAAGGTTAGCGGGGAAAAAAAAGATAATTGCAGTGATGCATAACGCCAACATGCCATTTACTGAGCAATAAGGTGTGTCGTATAACTGAGTATGGCACCGCGGACATATAGCCCTTACGCCTGTTGGTAGGGCGCGCTTTCTTATGACCAAATCACATGACGGACATAAAGTAACACTATTGTCTAGCGTATCCGGTGGCATAGGAAATAAAGCCTCAAAAAAATCTTAATGGAATAAAACAAAGAAACTGCCTTGAACGTGAACTCTATTAATCGTATGCATTTGATTATTACAGAGTCCTTATCGCTATAAGCGTATCAGACTTTGAAGAAAACTTGCATAAGAACTTCAATATGTGAGACTCTTTACTGTATATAAAAACAGTGCGAGATTGATTATGGCCGTTGTAACCAAATTTGTCGTAGTTAGAGAAGGGGTTGAAAAGATGACTTTCACATCGAAAAAGGAGGCTGATGCCTACGATAAGATGCTTGATATCGCTGACAACTTGATTCCTTTTTTGACGAATCCTGAATTAGGGCTAGAAGATAATGACATTGAAAAGATTGGTTTTTTCTTAGCGCAGAATAAAGATGAACTACAATCCTTGCTAAAAGGTGGTAGTACTGCGAGTAAAGCTCCAACAAAGAAAGTATCGAAAAAGACTAATTTAGACTAAAAAAAACAGAACATCAGTCTTCTAAATTTGCTCCATCTTGATAAGATGCTGCAAATTTATTTAGATTTATCGATGATTTCGTTAGGGGATGTATATGACCGCGTCATTTTATGACACGTTGAACCGTCAAGTTATTGCTTTATTTAGCGGTGAAGATGATCAAATCGCCGCCTTAGCCAATTTTTCAGCACTATTGAATGATAATTTACCTGATCTTAATTGGGTTGGCTTTTACCTACTAAAGAACGAACAACTTGTACTCGGTCCTTTTCAAGGAAAAGTTGCTTGTACTCGGATACCGATTGGAAAAGGTGTTTGCGGTACAGCTGTTGAAAAAAACCAAACACAACGTATAGCGGATGTTCATCAATTTGTGGGTCATATAGCATGTGATTCAGCCAGTGTTTCTGAACTTGTGGTTCCTCTAAGACACAATGGTGATGTTATCGGAGTTCTGGATATTGATAGCCCATCGTTATCAAGATTTGATGAAATCGATCAACAAGGCGTAGAAACTTTGGTTAAAAGTCTCGAAAATTGCCTATTTGGTTAATCTACGACCAATTTTTGCTAATTGATGGTCGCAATCATCTCATGCATCCCTATAATAAGCGGTTTGAGCAATGAAATCTCAAATCGTGATTATTCGGTAAAGCGAATCAATAGCGTTTATGATAGGTTGTTGCTAAGGTAGGTTTGATTTTGCCGCTAAAAAACATAGGTTAATCATTATTAATTTGTTCTTTAGGTCATAATCAGACAAATATAAACGACACTTAAATCGATGAGAGATAGAAACTCTTTTGGTGGTGTCCCTTTTTTAAACTGTGGAAGTAAAGATGGAATCAACAGAAAAGTTGACCGATACCAACGCTATTCTTGCGTACTTATATGAAACATTTCCTTTATGCTTTATTGCTGAAGGTGAAACGAAGCCATTAAAAATCGGATTGTTTCAAGATTTAGCGGAAAGGTTAGCTGATGATTCTAAAGTCAGTAAGACTCAACTAAGAATCGCTTTAAGAAGATACACAAGCAGCTGGCGTTACCTTAAGTGCGTTAAAGCTGGTGCGCACCGTATCGATTTAGATGGTAATTCTTGTGGTGAGCTAGAACAAGAGCACGTTGATCATGCTCAAGCTACACTTAAAGAAAGTCAGGAAAAAGCGAAAGCCAAAAGAATAGCTAAGGCGGGTAAAACGTCAGCACCTTCAGCTAAAGCTAAGAAAGCCGTTAAAAACCCGGTTGCAAGAAGACCGAAAGCGGCACCAAGCGCAAAACCTGTCAAAGAAAAAGTAGCAGAAGTTGCTTTAACGCCTGCGGTATTGACTGAGTTGAAGAAAAATCAACGTGTAAATGTCAAACTTGGTAAGGCACCAGTTGCTGGTGTAATTTTGGATATCAAAAAAGAAGATGTTCAAGTTCAACTAGATTCTGGCTTAACAATTAAAGTTAAAGCTGAATACATAATGCTGTAATGGTTTAAAAGCATGTAAAGGAGTAACTTGTTGATGCGGAAAATGTCTCTGGCTGTATCTATCGCCAGTATTTTTGTAGGATTCTCGGCGTGGGCTGTTAGCCCTACTATTCAATTCAGCGAGTTACCTGCTTTAAAGCAGGAACCCCAGCATAAAGTGGCGAGTAAACGCGTCACGGGTTTGTTCACCCGTTCCCATTACCATCGTTTTGAAATGGACGATGCGTTTTCAAAGCAAGTGTTCGAACGTTATCTTAAGCAGTTAGATTATCGTAAGAATGTGTTATTGCAGTCTGATGTTGACGGCTTCATGGCATATTCAACTCAATTTGACGACATGTTGAAAAGTGGCGATCTGCAACAAGCATATTCGATGTTTGAAGTCATCCAAAAACGTCGCTATGAACGATTCGCCTATGCACTCTCTTTGCTTGACGAAGAGATGAAGTTTGATGTCGCCGGCGACGCCTATGAATTCGATCGGAAAGACGCAGCTTGGCCTAAAACGGAAGCTGAGTTAAACGAACTTTGGCGCCAACGAGTAAAGTACGATGCATTAAATCTAACTTTAACGGGTAAAAAGTGGGATGAGATTGTCACTATTTTATCGAAGCGTTACAACAATTCTATCAAACGCCTAAGTCAAACTCATAGTGAAGACGTGTTCCAAGGTGTTATGAACGCATTTGCGAGAACTGTTGAGCCTCATACCAGTTATTTATCGCCACGAAATGCAGAACGATTCCAGATGGAGATGAATCTAAGCCTTGAGGGCATAGGTGCAGTACTTCAAGTCGATGACGATTACACTGTGATTAAAAGCCTCGTTGCGGGTGGCCCTGCTGCCACCAGTGAGAAGCTATCTCCAGAAGACAAAATCGTCGGCGTTGGCCAAGAAGGCGAGAAAATCGTTGATGTTATTGGTTGGCGTTTAGATGATGTTGTCGAGTTAATTAAAGGGCCTAAAGGCAGTAAAGTAGTTTTAGAGATCTTGCCTAATAAAGGTGGTTCTAGCGCTAAGTCTTTTGAACTGACTATCGTTCGAGACAAAATACGTCTAGAAGACCGTGCTGCAACCTCTAAGGTTGTTGAGCCAACTGAAGGACCCTACGCTAATCGTAAAGTAGGCGTCATTCAAATTCCTGGTTTCTATATGAACCTTTCAAAGGATGTCTCTAAAGAGCTTGCAGAGCTTAAAGAAGCAAAAGTTGAAGGGATAATCATAGATTTACGTGGTAATGGTGGTGGAGCACTAACTGAAGCGACACTGCTTACAGGTTTGTTTATTGAACAAGGCCCTGTGGTGCAAATACGTGATGCGAATGGTCGAGTCTCACAAAATAGAGATAACGATGGCCGAGTCACTTATGATGGTCCGTTAACGGTTATGGTTGACCGCTATAGTGCTTCTGCATCAGAGATTTTTGCCGCAGCACTACAGGATTATGATCGAGCTTTGATTGTAGGTGAGTCGACATTTGGTAAAGGGACTGTGCAGCAGCATAAGAGCTTAGGTCGTATCTATGATATGTACGAGAAACCTATTGGCCATGTACAATACACTATCGCAAAATTCTACCGTATCAATGGTGGTAGCACCCAATTAAAAGGTGTGACACCGGATATCCCGTTCCCGAGTGCTCTTGAACCAGGAGAGTACGGCGAAGCCGAAGAGGAGAATGCTCTGCCTTGGGATAAAGTGCCTGTAGCTCAGTACGGTACGTTAACTGAAATTTATCCGCAGCTAATTCAAAACCTTGATAGTAAGCATCAGCAGCGGATTAAAACAGACGTTGAATTTGGCTATATCTTCCAAGATATCGAAGAGTTTAAGGCTAATCATGACAACAAAACGGTATCGTTAGTCGAAAGTGAACGTCTTGCTGAACGTGATGATAATGACAAGAAGCAACTCGATCGTGAAAATGAGAGACGAGTGCGTGAAGGTCTTGAGGTGGTAAAGTCATTAGATGATATCGAAGATGAAAACACAGATAAAACCGATGCATTCTTAGATGAAACAGCTTACATAACTCTCGATTTAGTTGATATTGAGAAACTGGCTAAGAATCAAAAATAGTCGTTGATACTGACATAAAAAACGCGCTTATAGCGCGTTTTTTTTAACTTAAAAATGGAATTAGCAGGCCTAAAAATGACACAACCTCAAGCTAAATACTTAAAAGACTACCAAGCGCCATTATTTCAAATTACTCATATTGATCTCGATTTTTCTCTAGCGGGTGAAAACACGATAATTAAAGCCACAAGCTCGGTGGTCAGAGAAGGGGAACATGGCGAACCTCTGCGTCTTGATGGCGAAGATATTAAGTTGAAGTCAGTTAAAATAAATGGTGTTGAGAGCCCATATAAAGAACAAAGTGGCCAGTTGATTATTGATACTGATGAGCAAATTTTCCAGTTAGAAATAGTCTCAGTTGTCGATCCAGAGTCAAACACTAGCCTAGAAGGCTTGTACATGTCTGATGGGGCGTACTGCACCCAGTGTGAAGCTGAAGGGTTTAGGCGTATTACCTATTTCCTTGATAGACCAGACGTACTTGCGATCTATACCGTGCGTATAGAAGCAAACAAAACCGCATTCCCATTTTTGTTAAGTAACGGCAACCTTGTTGATAATGGTGATTTAGAAGGCGGTTTACATTTCGTAAAATGGCATGATCCGTTTCCAAAGCCTGCATATCTTTTTGCATTAGTCGCTGGTGACTTTGACCTATTAGAAGATGAGTATATAACCCGTAGCGATAGAGCCGTTAAGCTGCAGGTGTTTGTCGATAAAGGCAATCTACATAAAGCTCACCATGCAATTGCATCATTAAAGAAATCAATGCAATGGGATGAAACTCGTTTTAATCTTGAATACGACCTCGATATTTATATGATTGTAGCCGTTGATTTTTTCAATATGGGTGCAATGGAAAATAAAGGGCTAAATGTATTTAATACCAAGTATGTATTAGCAGATAAAGCTTCTGCTACCGATGATGACTATCACGGTATCGAGTCGGTTGTAGGTCATGAGTATTTTCATAATTGGACTGGTAATCGAGTAACTTGCCGAGATTGGTTCCAATTAAGCTTGAAAGAGGGGTTAACCGTTTTCCGAGATCAGGAGTTTAGCTCAGATGTAGGCTCTCGAGCTGTTAACCGTATACATGCAATTAAGGTGATGAAAAACCAGCAATTTGCTGAAGATTCCGGACCAATGGCTCATCCTATCCGCCCCGAGTCAGTAATAGAAATGAATAACTTCTATACCGTGACTGTTTATAACAAAGGGGCAGAAGTGATTCGCATGATGCATACCTTGTTAGGGGAAGATAAGTTCCAAGCAGGGATGGCGTTGTACTTTAAAAGGCATGATGGCCAAGCTGTGACTTGCGATGATTTCGTTGCGGCAATGGAAGATGCCAGCCAAGTTGATTTAGCGCAGTTCCGTCGCTGGTATAGCCAAGCCGGTACTCCTCAAGTCACCGCTAGCGAATCTTTCGATGATTCAACTAATTGCTATTGCTTAACATTGTCTCAAGAAACACCTGATACTCCTGGTCAAGCGGACAAATTACCACTGCATATTCCATTTGATATTGAGCTAATAGATAGCGAGGGCAATAGTCTCGTCAATCAGGTATTGGATTTTAAACAGCAAACTCAAAAGTTTATGTTTGAGAATATTAACACCAGACCCGTAGCTTCTTTATTGCAAGACTTCTCTGCGCCAGTAAAATTGGAATTTGATTACTCAATTGAACAGTTACTGCATTTAATGCGTTTCGCTAATAGCGAAGTGGCCAAGTGGGAGGCATCGGTATCCCTATTTAGCCAATCAATCTGGCAGTGTGTAGATAATTTGCAAAATGGCAAAGCGATGCATATAGATAGCCGACTTGTTGATGGCTTCAAAGGTGTACTGTTATCTGAGTCGTTAAATGAAGCGCTAATGGCTGAAATTCTTAACTTGACGAGTGCCAGCTCACTGATAGAGCAAACAGAGAGTGTTGACCTCGATAGTCTTGCCATCGCACGCCAATTTGCAGTCAATGAAATTGCTCAAGGTTGTGAAGATGAGCTGTTAGCTAAAGTAAGGCAGTTACAGAACATAGATAGTGCCGATGCTCGTGCACTAAAAAATGTCTGCTTAAGCTTATTGCTCAAGGTTGATGATAGTTACCGTCATTTCGCACTTGAGCAGTTTAACGCTGCCGATAACATGACTGATACCTTAGGTGCACTGACAGCGCTTAATGGCGACAGTTCAAGTGAGCGAACAGCATTAATGACAGCATTTGAATCTCGTTGGACAGATACCCCATTAGCTATGGATAAGTGGTTTAGCTTACATGCAACATTTGCCGATATTGCTTGTATTGATAAGCTCGAAGAACTTTTACAGCATGAAGGTTTTTCGATGTCTAACCCAAACCGTGTGCGCTCATTGATTGGTGTGTTCGCTGCAGCCAATACGTTTGAGTTTCATCGTAAAGATGCCAAAGGATATGACTTTTTAACCAAAGCAATTATCAAGCTCAATAAAGTCAATCCACAGGTAGCCGCGCGGATCATTACACCCTTGATTCAATTTAAAAAGTTTGATCAGCAAAGACAGGCGCTAATGCGTAAGTCTTTAGAGGATATTTTAGCAATAGATGAGCTATCAAAAGACCTCTATGAGAAGGTAACTAAAGCGCTATCATAAAGAGATAGCAACAAGTAAAATCTCAGCTTAAGCAGGACTAAGGCTCTGTTTAAGCTGAGACATTAATCATTATTCGAGAAGTCCAAGTGCAACAATCAAATCAAGTATTCCAATTCTCCTTAAATATCAGTTATGACGACTTTCTACCGTATTACCGTGGTCAAGTCACGAAAGTGGAGGTTGTCGATACGGCAGGAAGAACGTTATGGATAAGTGCTAGACATTTTAGACCGTTTTTTACTCGCTCAGGGATAAGAGCTTATTTTGAAATGGTCGTTGATGGTCAGGGAAATTTAATCCAACTTAATAAGATTTAGAGTAATTACTTAAAACGGTTGATTACTTTAAACGCAGTGCTTTAGCTATCTGTTAATTTATATAAGGTATTGTTATTAAATAATATATATTGACTAAATACCCTTCTAGTTACATTACTTAAATCTGATTTAAATACACTCCTCAAACCACCTTGCTAAATCCTTGTAAAATAGCGAAATCTTTTAAAGATTTTCACTATTTCATCCTTGCTCACTACGTATAAATGCTGTAACAATGGTGTTACCTGTAAGCTAACAGTATGTTGGTTATCAATTCCTATAACAAAAGAATCCAGCAGGTTACGGAGAGAAGCTAAAATGAAAAAGGTTAAAAACGGCTTTAACAAGTCGACGCTCGCTTTGGGGATAGTCGCGGCGCTCGGTTTTGGCATGTCAACAAGTGCCAATGCAGTCTCATTTAATTGGGGCGAAGTAGAAGGAACATTCGATTCAACCTGGACTGCTGGTGCGAGTTGGCGAGTAGAAGGGCGGGACTGGGAAAATCAAATTGGCAAGGTGAATCAACCTCAGTTTGATTGGTCGGGTTATTCTGCATTTGGGAACACCAAATATAGTTCAGCGGAAATTTGGGCTCAACCTGGTTCCTACTCAAGTAATGGCGATTTAAGTAATTTACTCTATTCGCAAGGTGATACCACATCTGAAATATTTAAAGGTCTGCATGAACTATCTTTGAAGTATCAGAACTTTGGTGTGTTTGCCCGTGCGATGTACTTCTATGATCGCAAACTCAATGATGGTAGTTACGACTTTAATGACCCTCTAACGGGTAAAGAATTCGACCCTTGTGAAGATAGCAAGGCATCAGAGGTTCAATGTAAAGATATTCGTTTGTTGGATGCATTCGTTTACGCTGACTTTGATTTTAATGATGGCGCAAACCCACTGTCGGTTCGTGTTGGTAATCAAGTGGTTTCATGGGGTGAGAGTACTCTTATTGCCCATGGTATTAGCTCTATTAATGCCGTCGACTTAAATATCTTGAATGCACCGGGTGCTGAACTTAAAGAAGCGTTTCGTCCACAAGGTATGGTTTGGGCATCTTTTGGGATCACGGACGATCTGTCGGTAGAAGGTTTCTACCAATACGATTGGCAGCCTGTATGGGTTCCAACACCGGGCTCTATTTTTTCTACCAATGATTTCGCGGGTTACGGTGGTTACAACCAAAATGCACAGTTAGGTTTTAACGCTAACCCAGATATGAATCTAGATTTCCTACTTTCTGAATACAACGCATTAGTTGGGATGGTTGGTTCTGGTCAAGTGGATGGTGCGACATTAGCGCAACTCGCACTTGCTTATCCAACAAAAGCCACGTTAGTGGAAGATGATGCATCGGCAAGTGATGACGGCCAATGGGGTGTGAAAGTTGGTTATTACGCGCCGCAGCTTGGTGAAACTGAGTTTGGCCTGTACTACATGAACTATCATAGCCGTCGTCCACTAATTAGTGGCACAACTGCAAACTTTACTCAAGAAGCGATTGGCCGAGATCTACAACGCCTAGGCGGTAAAGCACAGTCTGGCGAAGCAATGACTCGAGAAGACCTGCTAGCCTTAGAGACTTTCTCTAAAGCGCAAATTGTTTATCCTGAAGATATCCAGTTAATGGGCTTTAGCTTCAATACCCTTGTAGGCGATACGTCGGTTGCTGGTGAAATTGCTCACCGTTTGGATGAGCCTCTACAGATTGATGACGTTGAGCTGCTATTTGCCGCCATGCCACAACAATTGGCGAATGTGGATCCAAGCTTACCGTATTACAGGGCTGATCTTGACGGTATTTCACAGGTTGAAAATTATGGTCCTGGTGAGTATGCAGAAGGTTTCATTCGTTTAGATACTACTCAAGCTCAAACCACATTTACACATCTATTCGGCCCAACTTTAGGTACTGATAACCTGACTATGTTGGCTGAAATTGGTGGTGTTTGGATCCATGATATGCCGAGCTTTGACGAGCTTCGCCTTAACGGTCCTGGTACAGCACGTTCAGGTGGTAACCCTGATATGCCAGGGATTATCGAGGCGTTACATAATGGCCCTGAAACTAATCCATTCCCTACTGATTTTGCTTGGGGTTATCGTCTAGTTGCTAAAGCGGACTATAACAACGTATGGGGTGGGGTAAACGTCGCACCGCGGGTAATTTTCTCACACGATGTTGACGGCATTACACCGGATCCAATGTTCCTATTTACCGAAGGTAAAAAATCAGTCGCTTTAGGCGTTGCTTTTGATTACCAAAGTCGATGGGGCGCTGATATCTCTTACAACACGTTCTTTGGTGGTGTAGGAACAACGAATGCGATGGCTGATCGAGACTATGTATCGTTCAACATTAAGTACTCAATCTAAATCACAAGGACAATAATAATGAAGAATCTTGCGATATTGTCTGCCGCAGTCATGATGGCTTTAGGCGCTTCAAGCGCTGTTGCTAAAGTTTCTGACGCAGATGCTGCCAAATTAGGCACAGAACTGACACCGCTAGGGGCAGTAAAAGCTGGAAATGCTGATGGTTCTATCCCTGCGTGGGATGGTGGCATTACTAAGCCTGTTGCTGGCTATAGTAAAGGCATGCATCACCCGGATCCATTTCCTGGTGACAAAATTGAATTTACTATTACTAATGCCAACAAAGACAAGTACAAAGAATTTCTTAGTGATGGTCAGGTAAAACTGTTTGAGCTTTACCCTGAAACCTTCAAGATGAATGTGTATGAAACTCGTCGTTCAGCGTCAGTTCCTCAATTTGTCTACGATGCCACAAAAGCTAACGCGACTCGTGCTGAGCTGATTGATGGTGGTAATGGATTGACTGGTGCATCTATCGGTGTACCGTTTCCAATGCCTGAGAATGGCTTAGAAGTTATCTGGAACCATATACTTCGCTTCCGTGGTGTTGATATTAAAACCTCACGTAGCCAAGCTGCACCAACAGCCGGCGGTAGTTATACGCTGGTTGAAACAGCAGAAGAGATCCGTTTCCAATACTCTCGTCCAGAGATGACACTTGATAAATTGGCTAAAGAGAATACGTTATTCTTCTTTAAGCAAGTCGTGACCCAGCCTGCGCGTTTGGCAGGTACAGCACTGCTTGTTAAAGAGACCATGGATCAAGAGAAATTGCCTCGTCAAGCTTGGACATATAACACTGGTCAACGCCGAGTTCGCAAAGCGCCAAACGTAGCATTTGACACACCAGGTACAGTATCTGACGGTCTAAGAACAACTGATGATTTTGATATGTTTAACGGCTCGCCAGTGCGTTATAACTGGGAGTTAGTTGGTAAGCAGGAGCTTTATATTCCTTACAACGATTATAAGCTTCATTCTGATAAACTTTCATATGAGCAGATAGTGACTCCGGGTCACATCAACCCAGAGTATGTTCGTTATGAAAAGCATCGCGTATGGGTTGTGAAAGCAACACTTAAAGAGGGAATGCGTCATATATACAAAGCGCGTACTTTCTATATCGATGAAGACTCTTGGCAGGTATCTGTCGCAGATCTATACGACAACCGTGATGAGCTTTACCGTGTCGCGATTGCTCATGGTTTGAACTACTACGAAGTGCCAACTCAATGGAGTACGTTAGAAGTGTTCCATGATCTACAGTCTCGCCGTTATATCGCAATGGGGCTTGATAATGAAGGCCGTATGTACGATTTTGATGCAAAGTTGAGTGAAGGTAACTTCACGCCTGCTGCGTTAAGACGTGCTGGTATTCGTTAACCCACCTAGAGAGGGGCATTATGCCCCTCTTATTTTGAAAGGAAGTCTGTATGTCGTTTAGCATGCTTCGGTTTATCTCTGCCTTGAGTGTCGCCAGTATTTTTAATTCTGCTGCTGTATTGGCTCAAGAAAGTAAATTAGAACAACAAATACAACCTCTTGCTGCTCATTCACTCGTGCTTGATATCGCGCAATCTGGGAATACACTCGTAGCGGTTGGAGAACGCGGTCACGCATTTATTTTTGACAATCAATGGCAACAAGTTGCCACACCGACAGTCGCCCAATTAACCAAAGCATTCTTCATCTCTGAAAACAAAGGCTGGGCAGTGGGCCATGATGCCACGATATTGCAGACTAAAGATGGCGGTAAAACGTGGCAACTACAGATGCAATCTGCAGAGATTGAGAAACCCTTTTTAGATCTATTATTTTTTGATGAGAATAATGGTATTGCTATTGGCGCTTATGGTTTGTTTTACCGCACAGCCGATGGCGGTAATAACTGGATAAGCGAGTACCATCAAGAGCTACTCTTTGAAGAAGATGTCGCTTATTTAGAAGAACTTAAAGCTGAAGACGAAGCTCTGTATCTATCTGAACGTAGCACCTTGTTACCGCATTTTAATCGTGTCATCGCGCTTACTAACGGCCAACTGATTATGGTTGGTGAACTCGGACTTGTCGCCGTTTCCGCTGATAATGGTCATCATTGGCAAAAACAAAACTTTCCTTACGAAGGCTCTTTATTTAATGCGAGTGAAGTCGGTGACAATGTTTATGTAATGGGCCTGCGTGGACACCTCTTTAAATCACAAATTCAATTGGCTCAATGGCAAGAAGTTATGTTACCTGTTGATTCAACAATAAATGCGGGCGTAGCGCTCGATGATTCGACATTGCGCATTGTTGGAAACGCTGGAGTCGTTATTGATGTTACTGCGCAAGGTAACGCATCTTTGGTTGAGCAAAGACAGGGCGAAAATTTAGTCGCTATTGCTAAAGACATTGACGGTGGGCTCTGGGTCGCCGGCAATAAAGGTCTCATCAAGTTAGAACAAAAATAATAGGACCTGACGTATGTTAGATAAATTTGTAAATGGCATTGAAACCTATTTGTTTAGGCATCGCGCTTTCGTAATTTTTTTATTTATTATTACCACGTTTTTTTTAGGTTTACAGGCAAGTAACTTAAAAATGGACGCAGCGTTTGTAAAAAACATTCCTCTTAATCACAGTTACATGAAGACCTATTTAAAGCATCAAAAGCAGTTTGGTGGTGCAAACAGCATTATGGTTGCGGTCGAAGACACAAGCGGCAATATCTTCAATGCTAACTTTTTTGATTCGCTTAAGAATGTTCATGATCAGCTGTTTTTCATTCCTGGTGTAGATAGAGCGCAAGTAAAGTCACTGTTTTCCCCTTCAACTCGCTTTACTGAAGTCGTCGAAGATGGTTTTGCCGGCGGACCTGTAATCCCCGCAGACTTCACCACTACAGAGCAAGGATTATCAATTGTTCGCGGTAATATTGAAAAAGCTGGCATTGTCGGCCGCTTGATTGCTGAAGATTATTCCGCCGCTATGGTGAGTGCGCAGTTAATGGATTTTGATCCACAAACAGGTGAAGCGCTAGACACTTTGGCATTTGCTGAACAATTAGAGCAAGAACTACGTGCACAGTATGAAACTGAAGATATAAAAATACACATCATTGGCTTTGCTAAAATGGCCGGTGATGTAGCCGAAGGCGCGAAAGGAGTGTTGCTATTTTTCTTAATTGCAATTCTCGTCACCGCGGTTATGGTCTACTTTTTCTCTAAATCAATCGTGCTCACTATTTTACCCTTGGTGTGCAGTTTAACTGCTGTTATTTGGCAATTAGGCCTATTAACCGTAGTCGGTTTTGGTTTAGATCCGATGTCTATTTTGATCCCATTTTTAGTGTTCGCGATAGGGGTCAGCCATAGCGTACAGATGATCAATGCGGTCAAGCGAAGAGTGACTGACGGGCAAAGCACAAAAGCGGCAGCGGCATTAGCATTTAGAAGCTTGTTGATCCCTGGTGGTGTGGCGCTTCTATCCGATACTATCGGTTTTATGACGCTGCTAGCGATTGATATTGGTATCATTCGCGAACTCGCTATCTCTGCATCTCTTGGTGTTGCAGTTATTATTTTAACCAATCTCGTTTTGTTACCGCTTGTCATTTCATATACGCAAGTTCAGCCGCAAAAGAGCACTGGGCCAGTTAAGGAAAATAATATTTGGGTTAAATTGTCAAAGTTTGCAACGCCTAAATATGCAGTCTGGGTTTTACTTATCACCGCGGGTTTGTATGCGGTTGGTTTGCAGCAAGCTAATCAGATGAAAATCGGTGATTTGCAAGGAGGAGCACCAGCGCTGCACCTTGATTCCCGATATAACCAAGATACTTTTTTCATTACCGACAAGTTTTCAATTACTACCGATGTGATGACCATTATTGTCGAAGCATTTCCTGAAGCCTGTACCTATCACTCAGTATTAACTCAAATTGATGAGTTCGAATGGCAAGTCAGTAATACTCAAGGGGTCGAGTCAACGGCTAGTCTTGCGTCCGTCGCTAAAAGAGTCAACGCTGGCTTTAACGAAGGTAACCCCAAGTGGCAAGTCTTGCCTAGAAATACTGCGAGCCTTGTACAGGCAGTAGGGCGCGTTCCAACAACGTCAGGCTTATTAAACAGTGATTGTTCAGTGATGCCAGTTTATCTGTTCCTAAAAGATCACAAAGCGGAAACCATTGAAGTTGTTATCGACAAAGTTAATCAACTGCAGCAGCAGATGAATAATGATCAGCTTACATTTAAGCTAGCATCAGGGCCTGTTGGGGTTATGGCTGCGACTAATGAAGCGGTAGCAGAGGCACAACTGCCTATGATGCTGTATGTCTATGGTGCAGTGTTTGTTTTGTGTTTAATTAGTTTCCGTTCATTGCGAGCAACCATTGCGGTTATCTTGCCGCTCTATGTGGTTTCAACATTAGCGCAAGCATTGATGACCCAACTTGATATCGGTCTTGCTGTTAGTACGTTGCCAGTTATCGCGTTGGGTGTAGGTATTGGCGTTGATTATGGTATCTATATTCTGTCGACTATGGCGGTAAGACTCAGAGATGGTATGCCAGTGCAGCAAGCTTATTATGAAGCGTTAGTTGAGCGTGGTAGTGCGGTTATCTTTACCGGTCTAACACTGGCCATTGGCGTGAGTACTTGGTTCTTCTCGGCGCTTAAGTTTCAAATGGACATGGGAATATTGCTAACGTTTATGTTTTTAGTGAATATGCTAGGGGCAATAATTATCCTGCCAGCCATTACCGCGGTATTTTGGCGGCAACCCAAGTAAATAGGCGAAAAAGAGAAGCATAAGCTTCTCTTTTTTTTGCATAAAAAAACGCTATCAGCGATTGTTATTTCATCACAAGGCAATAAATGATGGCTAGCATTCTTTTTAGGAGGCTCTACCACTAAAATAGTTCTCGAATTATGGCAGATTTAGTAATAGACTTCGCGCTATGACCTAGGTCACAGAAATAGGCTCAGGTCAGATTTTGAAGCATCCATAAAAATTAAAAGCGCTGCCATAGCCCCCTAAGGAAACAGCAACATGGCCTTGAAAGATGCAATGCCTTCAGTACTACTAGAAAATGTAGTCAACCTTATTCACTCTAAAGTTCCGAATTCACAAGCAAAACAAGTAGATCAGTTTGCTACTTGCTTATACGCGCATATGTCGAAAGACGACCTCAATGCTCGTAATGACAGCGACCTTTATGGCGCAGTTTTGAGTCAATGGAACGCCCTTAATAAAACGTCTGTCGGCCAAGGCCACATTCGTGTGTTTAACCCAAGCCAATCCAAACATGGCTGGGAATCGAATCATTCCATTATTGAAATCATTCAGCCTGATATGCCTTTCTTAGTTGATTCTGTCGGTATGGCAATTAATCGACTTGGGATCACGGCACACATGATGCTGCACACACCAATGGCAATTGAGCGCAAAGATGGCTCCGTGACGCATGTCAGTTATAGTGCAGAAGATAAAGAGGGTGTCGACAAAGTCGCCGTCTTCTTAATTGAAATTGATCGTCAAAGTAGTGATACCGATATCAAAACGCTGACTAAAGAGATTGAGACAATCATTGCCGATGTTGCTGCCTCAGTTCAAGACTGGGATGCAATGTCTGCAAAGCTTGGAGAAACCATTTCTGAGCTAGCGACAAGACCTTACCCTGGTACTAAAGAAGAGCTTAGCGAAGCGACCAATTTTCTTCAGTACCTGAATAACCATCACTTTACCTTATTAGGTTACAGACGTTACGATTTACGTAAAGTGGAAGGTGATTTGGAGCTTGTCGCAGACAAAACCACAAGTTTAGGCTTGATGACTAAGTCAGCAAAAGCTAAAACTGAAACCGGTTTGATGTTATCTGACTTTTCAGAAAGTGCCCGCAAAGAAGCACTAGATACTAGTTTACTCGTATTAACGAAAAGCAGTGAGAAGAGCCGCGTTCATCGTCCAGCTTATGTCGATTATATTGGCGTTAAACGCTTTGACGATAAAGGTAACGTTATTGGTGAAGATCGCTTTATCGGATTGTATGCATCTAACCTATATAACCGTAGCCCTCGTGAGATCCCACTGTTGTCTGAGAAGGTTCAACGTGTACTTGATAACTCAGGTCTAACGCCACGCTCTCATGATTATAAAGCATTAATGCATATTCTAGAGACACTGCCACGGGATGAGCTGATCCAAGCAAATGTTGAAGAGCTTGCTCGAATCGCTCATGGCGTGCTTGAGATGCAAGACCGCGACAAACTCAAATTGTTTGTCAGAAAAGATGGTTTTGGCCGATTCTTATCTTGTTTAGTGTATGTATCGAAAGATCGCTATAACACTAAACTACGTGAAGATACTCAAAGAATTTTGGCACAACATTTTAATAGTAGTGAAGATGTGGAGTTTACAACATATTTCTCTGAGTCAACCTTGGCTCGAACTCACTACATTATCAAAGTTGATAACAATAATATGGATGTCGATGTGGCCGCGATAGAGAATAATTTAACTGAAGCAGCACGCTCTTGGGAAGATAAACTCGGTAGTGCACTAATCAGTACTCAGGGCGAAGAAGATGGCACTCGTCTCGTTAAGCGTTATGTCAACGCGTTCCCTCGGAGCTATAAAGAAGATGTATTACCAAGCTCCTCTGTTGTTGATGTACAACATCTTGAAGCGCTAGATGATGATCATAAACTTGGCATGCTGTTTTATCAGCCGCAGGAAACAGCGCTTAAAAATAGTAAAGTGCGTTTAAAATTATTCCATAAAGACGAGCCAATTCATCTGTCCGATGTCTTGCCGATGCTAGAAAACTTTGGTTTGCGCGTTATTAATGAACGCCCTTATGAGGTGATTACGGCCGAAGGCGACACATACTGGATTCTAGATTTCTTGATGACCACACAAGATGTCGCAACAGATGATCTTGCTGATAGCCAAGAGCGCTTCCAGACAGCGTTATCTCAAGTGTGGAAAAAAGAGTTAGAAGACGATGGCTTTAACCGCTTAGTTTTGTCTACTGGACTAACGGGACGTGAAGTGTCTGTGCTTCGAGCCTACGCTAAATATATGCGTCAAATTGACTCAACTTTTAGCCAAGCCTATATTGAAGAGACGTTTTCAAGTTATCCGCAAATCGCTGATTTGCTGGTTAAAATGTACATCCGTAAATTTAACCCTAAGTTGAAAACGCGTACATTAAACAAGTTTATTGAGCAGATTGATATCCGCTTAGAAGATGTTTCAAGTTTGGATGACGACCGAATTATTCGTCGCTATTTAGACCTTATCAATGCCACGAACCGAACCAACTTCTACCAAGTTGCTGAAACTGGTGAAGCCAAGTCGTATATCTCATTTAAGTTCGAGCCAGAGCTTATTCCGGAGATGCCTAAACCCCTGCCAAAGTACGAGATTTTTGTTTACTCTCCACGTGTAGAGGGTGTGCACCTACGTGGCGGCAAAGTTGCTCGTGGTGGCTTACGTTGGTCTGACCGACGTGAAGATTTCCGTACTGAAGTGCTTGGCCTTGTTAAAGCACAGCAAGTTAAGAATACCGTTATTGTTCCTGTTGGCGCTAAAGGTGGCTTTGTTTGTAAACAATTGCCGACAGAAGGTGGCCGCGAAGCTTTCTTCGCTGAAGGGCAAGAGTGTTACCGTCTGTTTATCCGCGGCTTACTCGACATTAGCGATAACATTATTAATGGCGAAGTAGTTGCTCCCGATAATGTGGTAAGACACGACGAAGACGATGCTTATTTGGTTGTTGCAGCCGATAAAGGCACCGCGACATTCTCGGATATCGCTAACGCAATCGCTGAAGAGTACAACTTCTGGCTTGGCGATGCATTCGCATCAGGTGGTAGTAACGGTTACGACCACAAGAAGATGGGCATTACAGCACGTGGTGCATGGGAGTCAGTTAAACGCCATTTCCGTGAAATGGGTGTGAACTGCCAAACAACAGATTTTACCTGCTTAGCTGTTGGTGATATGGCGGGTGATGTGTTTGGTAACGGTATGTTGTTATCTAAACATACACGTTTAGTCGCTGCGTTTAACCATATGCATATCTTCATTGATCCTAATCCAGATGCTGCAACCAGTTATGTTGAACGTGAGCGCTTATTTGCACTGCCGCGATCAAGTTGGGAAGACTATAACGCCGAGCTTATCTCGAAAGGTGGCGGAATATTCTTGCGCTCAGCAAAATCGATTCCAATGTCTGCTGAAATGAAGAAGATGCTGGGTAGCCAGAAATCATCAATGCCGCCATTAGAGCTACTTAAAGAGTTGCTTAAAATGCAGGTAGATTTAATTTGGAACGGCGGGATCGGCACTTATGTTAAAGCAACTAGCGAATCACACACTGAAGTAGGCGATCGAGCTAACGATGCTATTCGAGTGAATGGCGATGAAGTGAAAGCTAAAATCATTGGCGAGGGCGGTAACCTAGGCTGTACTCAGTTAGGTCGTATAGAATACTGCGCCAATGGCGGCCGTATGAATACCGATTTCGTCGATAACGTAGGCGGTGTTGATTGTTCTGATAACGAAGTTAACATCAAAATTTTGCTTAATGCACTAGTGGCTGACGGCGAAATGACGGTTAAGCAGCGTAACCGTTTACTTGAAGAGATGACGGATGAAGTCAGCCGCATCGTTCTGCAAGATTGTAAAGACCAGACTCGCACCATTTCAGTTACTCAGGTGCGCGGCGCTGAGCAGCTTAAAGAGCAGATCCGCTTTATTCATTACCTTGAGAAAGAGGGTAAACTCGACAGAGCGCTCGAATTCTTGCCAAATGAAGATGAGCTTGCTGACCGTTTAGTGAATGGTAAATCATTAACTCGTCCAGAGCTGTCTGTGTTGGTCGCTTACGCTAAGATGGTATTAAAAGAGCAGTTACTGACTTCAGAAATTACAGAAGATAGCTTCTTAAGCCAACTGCTTGTTGAGTACTTCCCTAAGCAGTTGCAAGAAAAGTACACCGTCAATATGGCTGCGCATCCACTACGCGGCGAAATTATTGCCACTTCATTAGCGAATGAACTCGTTAATGATATGGGACTTAATTTTGTACAACGTATGCAAGATGAGACAGGTGCCTCAGTTGCGGAAGCCGCTATTTGTTACACTATGGCTCGCGAAGTATTTGGTTTAGCTGATTTAACTAAATCTATTACCGATCTTAACGGTATTATTCCGGCAGTTGTGCAGTGTGAGATGTTGCATCAACTACGACGCAATATTCGTCGTGCTAGTCGCTGGTTCCTACGTCATCGCAATCGTAATCTTAATATTGAACAGACTATTGAGTTCTTTACTCCAGTCTTTGATGAACTTAAAGCGAACGTTCATCAGTATATGGATAACGATGAAGTGGCAGGTATTCGTGCTGAATCAGATGCATTGATCAAAGAGGGTGTACCTGAAGACGTAGCAATGGTTGTGGCTAATGTGAGCACTCTGTTCTCTGCATTAGACATTGCTCAAATCTGTGATCTCGAAGTTAAGCCAGTGCCATTGGTTGCTGAAACTTACTTTAAACTGGGTGCGAGTGTAGATTTACACTGGTTCCTTGAACAGATTAGTGCCCAGCCTGTATCAAACCATTGGCAAGCACTGGCAAGAGCCGCGTTTAGAGAAGAGCTTGATTGGCAACAACGTTCACTCAGTTCTGTAGTGTTAAGAACATGTACTGAAAGCTGTGATGCCAACAAGATCATATCGGAATGGATTGAATCAAATCAAAGCTTATTGGAGCGTTGGTTCCATATGCTGGCTGATTTCAAGACTTCGCAAAGCCATGAGTTTGCAAAGTTCTCAGTTGCCCTACGTGAACTTAATCTTTTGATCCTTCACTGCGAAGGTCAAAAGTAATCTGATTAAAATCAGAAGCCCTGGCAATTGCCGGGGCTTTTTTCGGTCTAGGAGAAAACATGTTTTATAAAATCGCACAAAAGTTCATGTTTCAGATGGATCCAGAACTGGCGCATAATTTTGCTATCGGCAGTTTAAAGTCTACTGGTAATTCACCACTAAACTGCTTTTATGCACAAAAAATTAAACCAGCCCCAGTTACAATGATGGGACTCACTTTTCCAAACCCTGTTGGTTTAGCTGCTGGTATGGATAAAGACGGTGAATGTATTGATGCTTTCCATGCGATGGGCTTTGGCCACGTTGAAGTTGGTACTGTTACACCGCGTCCACAACCAGGCAATGAACAACCAAGATTGTTTAGACTGAAGCCTGCTAAAGCGATTATTAATCGCATGGGATTCAACAATAAAGGCGTAGATAGCCTGGTTGAAAATCTTAAAGCGGTTAAATCTGATGCTATGGTTGGCGTCAATATTGGTAAGAATAAAGACACACCAGTAGAGCTTGGTAAAGATGATTACTTAATCTGTATGGATAAGGTTTATCAATATGCTGCATACATAGCAGTCAATATTTCATCTCCGAATACGCCGGGTTTACGATCGCTACAGTACGGTGATCTGCTTGATGATCTTTTAGGATCACTAAAGCAGAAGCAAAAAGATCTTGCTGAAAAGCACGGTAAATACGTACCCATTGCATTAAAGATTGCACCAGATCTTTCAAGTGAAGAGATTGAAAAGATTGCAGATTCACTCATTCGCAATGAGTTTGATGCAGCAATTGCCACTAATACGACTTTGACTCGCGATGGTGTGAGTGGTTTGCTCAATGCAAATGAAGCCGGTGGTTTGAGTGGTAAGCCTTTGAATTCATTGTCAACAGTGGTGATTAAACAACTCGCTGACTGTCTTAAAGGGCAAATACCTATTATAGGTGTCGGCGGAATTAACACTGCGGCAGATGCTCTTGATAAAATTGATGCCGGTGCTCAAATGGTGCAAATTTACTCTGGTTTTATTTATCAAGGTCCTCAATTAATAAAAGATATTATTGAAGCTTACCGTATAAAATAAAAGCTAAGCGATCGTATTTTATAATACAGATC